>CANHJR010000110.1 GCA_947461165.1 Saprospirales bacterium
GGTCGTTTCGATTTCTACTCCAATAACATGTTCCCCAAATGCAGAAATGAATTGACTGGTGCGGCCAACAACTCGAATGCGATAAGGCAGAACGGAGGTAAATTCTACAAGATCTCCCATTCGATATCTCCAGAGGCCAGCACCATTTGTTATGACTAATTCATATTTTTTTTGAAGTTCGACTTCATTCAACGTGACCGTTTCAGGCTGATTTTGATCGACAAAATCAATGGGTATAAATTCATAATAAATGCCCTGATCTATCAATAAGACCATATCGTCTGAGTCGAGACGGTCTTGTATTCCAAAAAAACCTTCCGATGCTGGAAATGTTTGCATGATATCCACAGATTCTCCGAGTACCTTTTGAATCGCTGCTTTGTATGGAGTATAATCGACACCACCATATATATATAGGGAAAGGTTCGGATAAATGCGTTGTAAGTTTTCAATTTGTTGTTCTTTGCATATCATTTCCCAGAATTGAAGACACCAAGGTGGGATGCCTCCAAAAACAGTGATATCCTTTCCTATAATTTCTACTTTGATTTTTCTAATTTTTTCTTGCCAATTTTCAATAATATTGATGGCATAACTTGGCAGTTTATTCTTTTGGAAAAACGCGGGGACATGATGATATACAATTCCAGAGAGACGACCGGTGGGAATCTTGTATTCATGCTCCAATTTTGGACTACCTTGAAGGAAAAGCATTTTTCCATTGAGAAAATTTGCATTCCCCTTGGCTACAGAATAAAAGCAGAGTAGCTTTTTGGCAGCATCAATCTGGTGTGCGATCCCTTTCTTTGTGATCGGAATATACTTGGTTCCTGCGGAGGTCCCACTAGTCATTAGGAGGTAGGCAATCTTTTGATTTGTTAGAATTTTCTTTTTGCCGACTTTGACCTGCTCGATATATGTAATCAGGTCCTCATAGAAACACAGTGGTACTTTGGTTCGAAATTCATCAACAGATTCTATTTCTGCAAAATTATAGTCTCTGCCGTATTCTGTATTTCTAGCTTGAGAAACTGTCTTGAGAAGAAATTGATCCTGGATAGAAGTTGCCTCCACGTGTTTTGCCAATTCCGAATTGGCAACATACCGAGAATATAGGAAAAATAAGTATGACCTCATAATTGTTTTATTTGTCTTTTGAAGGTCAAATCACCAAGGTCTATATATAATTCTTTTGGGCATTAAAAAAACAGTATTGGCATGTCATATCAACTAAAAATCCACCCCTTTTGACAGCGATGGATTTTTAGTTTTCGATTGATCGATATCGAATGCAAGAACTAAACTCCTTACTTAGCCACGTTTATTGCTCTTTTCTCTCGAATAACTGTAACCTTGATTTGTCCAGGATAGGTCATGTCATTCTGTATTTTTTGAGCAATTTCAAATGATAGCTCTTCAGACTCTTTATCACCAATTTTATCAGATTCTACAATAACGCGAAGCTCTCTGCCTGCTTGTATGGCATAAGCCTTTTCTACACCTTTGTAGCTACTTGCAATTTGTTCTAGCTCTGTAATTCGCTTCATGTAGCTTTCCATAACTTCACGTCTAGCGCCCGGTCTAGCTCCAGATATTGAGTCACAAGCTTGAATGATTGGGGAAATCATAAATTTCATTTCAATCTCATCGTGGTGTGCTCCAACGGCATTGATTACAGCTGGGTTTTCGCCATATTTTTCACAAAGTTTCATCCCAAGAAGCGCGTGGGACAATTCTGATTCCTCATCAGGAACCTTGCCAATATCGTGAAGTAATCCTGCACGTTTAGCTAATTTGGGGCTTATTCCAAGTTCAGCAGCCATCGTAGCGCATAGATTCGCAACCTCGCGGGAGTGCATCAATAGATTCTGTCCGTAGGATGATCTGAATCTCATTCGACCTACATATCGAATCAACTCTGGATGCATACCTTGTATATTCAAATCCAAAACAGTACGCTCTCCAATTTCCACGATATGCTCTTCAAGTTGTTTTTGTGTTTTGACGACAACTTCTTCAATTCTAGCTGGATGAATTCTGCCATCTGCTACAAGTCGTTGCAAGGACAGTCGAGCCACCTCTCTTCGAATGGGATCATATCCAGATATGATTATAGCCTCAGGAGTATCATCTACCACAAGTTCGCAGCCGGTTGCAGCCTCGATAGCTCTGATATTTCTACCTTCACGGCCGATAATTTGTCCCTTCAAATCATCAGACTCAAGGTTGAAAACAGAAACGGTGTTCTCGATGGCGTATTCTGATGCCGTGCGCTGTATTGTCTGAATTACAATTTTCTTTGCATCTTTATTTGCTTTGCTGATAGCCTCGTCAAAGATGTGTTTAGATTGGCGAAGAGCTTCACTTTCGGCTTTTACTCTAACGGATTCCATTAATTGTTTTTTGGCATCCTCCTTGGTCATTTCAGAAATCTTTTCTAATTCCGACTGAAAGGTTTCATATTGTTTGTCAAGCTCTAGTTGTTTTCTTTCAAGAACCTCATTTTGCTGAACATATTGATTTTTGGTGTTCTCCAATTCTTTTTCTTTTCGGGTCGTCGTTTCGATTTTTTGATTTAGTTGGTTTTGACGATTTTTGAATTCGGCCTCCTTTTGGATCAATCTTGTCTCTCGATCTCTGGTAGAATTCTCAAATTCCGATGTCTTTTTGAGCAACTCTTCTTTGATTTCTATCGCCTTATTTTTCTGAATATTGTCAGCTTCACGTTTGGCATTCTCGATGATTTTTTTTGATTCTCGCTTGCTATCTTCTTCGATTCTTGCTACGTCTGAGGATATACTTTTTTTACCAAAAATAAATCCCCCAATTCCAGAAGCTACTGCGATGATGGCGAGGATTATGCTTGTCATATTTTCCATGTTTTAATTATTGATTTATTTTGAAATAAATTCCAAAACATAAATCAGATTATTGGCGCTCGAAGAGCTTTAGATAGAATCGCTGTTGACGGTTTCTAGAAGATTTTCAATACTTATTATTTGATTCTCCCACTCTATGTTAGGAGATTCACCTCGTATTGCATTTGAGTTCGAAGCAGTGGCTGTCATCTGAAGAAGACACATTGCTAGATAGTCTTGATTGTCTTTGGCGTCATAAATGGAGCGAAGTTGTTCGACTCGATTGTTGACATTTTGGACGATATTTAGTACCCTTTCTTCATCATTCTTGAAGATTTTGAGTGGATACGTGCGATTGGCTATCACCACTTCTCTGCTTACTCTTTCTAATTCGTTCATACATTCTCCAACTGCTCTATGCAGCGATCTAATTCCGATATATACTGATCTAGTTTTTTCTTTATTTCTTGATTATTTTGAGTTTCGGTCGCTAATGTAGATGTTTTTAGCTGATCCTCGAGGTTTTCTTTTTCAGCCTGAAGGTTGAAAACCGACTGTTTCGTTTGTTCAATCTGCGACCTAAGCGCATCTAATTCAATTGATTTTGAATTTAAATTAGACGTTAAATTTCTATTGGTATTGATCAAAAATTCAATTTTCTGGTAGATTGCTTGAAGTCGTTCTTTCATATTCTAATTTTTTGGTTAATGCAATTATCCCGCTTCTGCGACTACTTCCGTCACTTCGGGAACCATTCTTTTGAGCAATCCTTCAATTCCTGATTTTAAGGTAATCTGTGAAGATGGACATCCACTACAAGAACCTTGCATAGAGAGTGTTACAATACCATCATCAAAAGATTTGAAAGCGATGAAACCACCATCTTTTTCAACTGCGGGCTTCACATATTTATCTAATAACTCTTTAATTCTGCCTTCGGTTGATTCATCTGTTGCGTTATTGACTTTCTCTTGTATTTGAGAATCAAAATATGATTTAGTAACGATTTCTAGTTTATTTTCTAAAAACATAACGAGGTATGCTTTGACATCGTGCATTAGCTCATACCAATCATTGTTACTGTTTTTTGATATCGTTACAAAATTATTGGAAACAAATACTCCGGAGATCCAATCAAATTTTTCAAACAGTGCTTCTCCTAGAGGAAACTCATCTGTGTTTTCGCCTCGTTTTCTGTCAATAAGAATGTTTGGAAGGAGTAGTTGACTTGTTACGAACTTAAGACTTTCAGGGTTTGGCGTTTGTTCAAAATATATTTCTAGAGGCATCTGATGTATTTATGATAATTTCGATAGTGAGTTATAATTTTCATTTAAGAATAGAATTATTCAGTCTCACCCGTCCAGGCTAGCATTCCACCTTTGAGGTTGTATAGGTTTGAGAATCCAAGACTTTCCATATACTGACATGCTTGCATACTGCGGCTGCCACTTCGACAGATCAGAATGTATGTGTTTTCTGGATCTAGGTCGTCGTATCTATCGTGAAATTCTCCACTATTCCAATCAAAACCAGTTTTCACATTCGGAATCTTGGATGTGTCATACTCTTCAGAAGATCGGACGTCTATCAGGATAGCGCCTTCCGATGTTAGCGCCATTAGTTCTTCTGGAGACGATATTTCCTTGGTCATTTCAATTTGGGTTATGAGATTCAATATTTGATTCAAAATAATCGTTAGTCGTCACTTCTTCTTCCTAGGATCATAGAAACATAATAGAGAAGTTGCAGTACCGAAGCTATGGCGCTAATCACGTATGTCATTGCAGCCCATTTTAAACCGTCTTTTGCCATATCATATCCTTCTCCTTGCATACCTTTGGTGTCGAGCCAAGCAAGAGCACGACTGCTCGCATCAAATTCTACAGGAAGGGTTACCAAAGAGAAGATAGTAGTTAATCCATAAAGTGCGATTCCAATTATCAATGGCAATGCGCTAAAATTCAAGGCGATCATTCCACCCATCAGTAAAAAAGGCATAAACTTGCTTGTTATGCTCAAGACTGGAACCATAGAACTACGAAAACCTAACATAGAATAAGCGGTTGCATGTTGGACGGCGTGTCCACATTCGTGTGCGGAGATAGCCGCAGCTGTGACGCTGTTTGCGGAGTACACCATTTCAGAAAGATTTACGGTTTTGTCAGAAGGATTGTAGTGATCGGTTAATTGTCCCGGAGTACTTATAACCTTGACATCATAAATACCATTTTCCTTGAGCATGGCCTCGGCTATTTCTTTTCCAGTCATATTTAGTCCATTGCGGGTGTTAGAATAGGTATCCATTTTTCTTTTGAGCATCATTTGGACTAGAAAACTAGCACCCATTGCTAAAATTATAAGAAAGTACATTGTTTAATTTGTTTTTGGTACAAGAAATGAACAAAATTGACTACGCCAAAGTTCCATAAAATCTTTTATTTTCAACCCAAGCGCACAGAAATAGTTACTCATGATGATAGGGAAGATGATTGAGGATAGCATATCCGCGATAGATCTGCTCCAA
>CANHJR010000111.1 GCA_947461165.1 Saprospirales bacterium
AGTTTAAATTGATTATCAATTGCTGTTTGAAAATCTATTTTAGGCGTCAGCTTAAAAAAATTATAAGTGTTGTCTAAATAATTAATGAATTCTTTCCTAAACCGTTTTCTGGTTTCTTTTTTATATTTTATGTTGAGGAAATTTTTCCTTTTGACGAATGACTGCAGAACAAACATAAAGTTAATACGGTAAAACATCGTGAACAATGAATCACGATCAAACAACCTGTTATTCCAATGGGATGACCTTTTCAGAAATTGGCCCTTATACTGCAATAAACCATCTTCAGTCATTTTCAATTTGTCATCGTAATAAGCAGAAATAAAAAAGTTTGGAGTGGGATGATAGCCATCTGTCCTTTCATCTTGATATCGTATTTTTTTGTCCCGATCCTTTCCAAAAATATCCAGGCTCATCGCGAGCACATTCCGGGCATAAGTAAACTGTTTATAGGATGAATAATCGTCTACTGATGACTTATCGGAGTAATACTTACTGTCAGCAATAAAATAGATATCGTGCTTCTGGAAAACACCCTTTTCTTTATATAGGTGATCAAGTTGCTTATTGTCAGGCTGGCTTTTCATCTTTTTTATTTCGCCTAACGCAGGATCGCCGATAAGTTTGTCTATCATTTCCTCAAAAACACGATTGAAATCTTTTATCAGAACATACTCCTCTTCAGCTTTTCCAACCCTTGATTTCGAGATTCGTTCAAAGAATAATGTAAGTAAATCATGTAACTTGAGCATTTTGTCGTTGAAGTAACGATACTTGATTGATTTGAGGTGCGCATACCCTTTTTTTTCCAGCTTGCGATATTCTGAACCTGTTATGATGTCATAGTTCATATTCAGAGTGAAATCAAATCCATATTTGTTATTCAAGTGATTTAATACCGAAAAGAAGATTCGAATGAGCTCCTCGTCATAGTCTATAACCCTTTTCCTTGAATAAACATCAAAATAAATGGGGCTTTTATCTGCTAAAACAGGTAATTTTCGGGCTATTGTTTTGCTCCACTTAATACGGTTTTTCTGGGAATTTGACTTTCTGGTAATGAAAGCAAAGAGATTACTATTATGCTCATAAAACAATCTCAGACCCTCAACAATTTCTAGTTCAGTTAGCGAATGATCATCCTTTCTCGATATCACTGGATTCACCAGACCGGACTCACTGATATTTTCATGAACAAAAGTTTGCCTGTATTTATCGATTGCTCGATATAGCCAAACGGACATTTCATACAATAGGGAAGGTGTGTGAGATTGTGAATCATTTTTTTTTAACTTGTCACTCTCAAGTAAATCTATAATATCATCCGGTATGAAATGACCGAATGCCTTGGTGTTTTTAACCAATTCATCATACTTCAGAAAAACTTTTGGAAAAATCATTACAGGCTCTTTCAGTGCGCCATTAACGCCAGCGGAACAGTAGTAACCCACATAATTAATCTTCGTCTTTCCGGTTGTCCCGTATATCGGGGAATGAAAATTTCTTCCAAGTATTTCTTTAATTTTAGAATGATCATAAGGATATTCTTCAAAAATTATTTTCATCGTTTTTCTTTGTTCGATTCAATCTCACTGGAACTATCAAGATTCTTAGTGATAAAATTTTCGACTGTCTCATTTGAATCAGAAGCTAAAAAATTCTCTATAAACTCTCGGGCCACCTCAAGATTCACCTTTCCTTTATTAAAAAAGTCACTGAAGGTTAATTCTCTGTCATTGTCTAACATGAATACGGAATTTCCGGATCGATGCTCGTCCTTGTATATTTCTGACCATAAGTAAAATACCACCTTTGAAACAAATTGATCTGCTGATATCCTGTTATTAACCGAAGCAACAAATCGATTACCTATCTGCTTGTCCTCACTTTGACTATGGTCCTTAATTCTTTCATTTATTTGTTTAATGAGTTTTCCCCAATTATATTTTCCCGCACTTTCAAGGTCAATTTCAAATTGACCTGCGTCATCATAATCAATGGGAATATACTGCCACTCCCATCTGCGCTTAAAGGCGCTATCCATCGGAAACAAGGACTGGTCTGATGTATTCATGGTGCAAAGAATGTTTAGGTTATTCGGCAGGGTCATTCTTGAGAAGTCAAGAGCGCCTGATTTTTGCTGATACTCACTAAGTCGCTTTATATTCTTTAACTTGTTACAGAGGTGCTGCTGGATATCCGGAGAACAAGTAATCGGGTACTCTGAAAAACCATCATTCCCTCTGTCTAATAACTGAAATATATCTCCGAAAATTTGCGCGCAATTACCACGGTTTATTTCCTCAATAATAAGAAAGTAAGGTTTATTCGTGTCCCAAGCCGCACAGTAAGCCCGAATAAACGCTTCTTCAACGAACCTATAAGTTATCTGATCGCCCGCAGGGTTTTGAATCACCGAAGGTTTGTAAGCACCTACAAACCCTTGGTAGTCAAGTTCGGGATGAAAAGTAATTCGAGGCCAAGAACCCGGATAATTGGATTTGATATGGTAGCTTTTGCCTGATCCAGGGGGACCGAAGAGTATTTTTTGAATTGGCAACATACCAGGTGTATTAGTGTTTTTTGATGTTTTATATAGTCTATATATCCTCTCTTTAGGGTCGAATTCAATCTCATACAACCCTTGTCCATAATCATATATGAAATGGACAAATTCCTTAAAATTTGGGTGGCTCTTATCTTGCGGGTGTGACCACTGGCTGGAGAAATATATATACTCTTCACCCAATATACGAAGGTTTATTGGGTTGTATCTCAAGGAAGTTCCAGTTTTTAAGCTCTCACTATCCTGCTTCGAATCAAAGACAGCCAATATCTTTTTTGAGCCAAAGTAATCGCTAAATCCTATAGATTTAATAGGTTTATCACTATGATTTCGATAGAAATAGCTCTTTTTCAAATGCAAAAACGGATCGCCAAATTCATTATATACCTCTTGGAATGTTTTGAATGCGAACCCACGAAGACTCTTGTCAGAAATCAATAATGTTCTTTCAGCGTTATTATTCCTTGGATTAAGCTGATAATAACCATAAATGTCCTTTAAAATTGTGTATTTATTTTCTGAATAATCTTCAATGAACCTCTTAAAATTATCAAAATGAATATGCGATTCATTTGACCTAGTATACTCGAATTCAGTCGAAAAATAAACTTCTTTATTATCGTATAGAAGCTGAAGAGGTTCCTTTTGATATCGGAATCTGTTCTCTGATTCAATAACCTTAGCTCCATTACCGGGCTCAAAAACTCCAAGCAACTTTGAACTGCCAAAATATTCCTTGAAGATGATTCCCTTGTAATCGAACTGTCCAATTTTAGTAAATACTTCTTCAGCATTTTTCTTAAGAAATTCATCTCCGAATTCTTTGACAAGAATTTTAAAAACACCGAAACAAAAACCCCGTAGATTCCCTTGATCTTGATTTATTTCTAAAATCAAATCTTTATCTTCCTTTTTAAATATCAATGAAGAGTACTTTGGAATTAGAAACTCTTGCAAATTCAATCCCGATTCTTGCTTTATACTATTAACGTAATGTCTGTTTCCGGTGCTTAAAGAAATATTTAACCTATAATCAGCAATATTTGAGTCGCCAAAATGAGTCTCAATAATCTTTAATTGTTCCTCATACCATTTATCATCAAGTTTTATTTTCTTCCCTTTATGAAAAAGCTCAGTCTTTTTATAAAATCTAGCGAAATTTATTGCCGCAGTTAGATTTGCCTTTTCTATTTTAACTTCAACCTGTTGAAGTTTATCCGTCCAATTCCAATTTAAATTTTTACAAATCTCATTTGGAATGAGAATTTGTCCATTGTCATCACTTCTGGAATTATTCGATAATACATATTTGCAATCGGCATCTGAAAGAACCTTGCTTCCGATTTTAATCATGGTTATTTATATTAAAAGTATGGTGCAAGCACATTAATTATTTTATGAAAAGCTTCTTCGCTATAACTGTGTAGATGTCTTTGCTTTATCCCGTCTAATTTGGCACTCAATAAATCAAACAATTCCGATCTATATTCAAACAATATAAAAACAAGGTGTTGATTGTCTGTTGCAAACCATAAAAGATACCAGTTGATATTGCCAGGGCTCTGGCACACTTTGGTCCTTATCTCTCGAACAACAGAGTTCAATTCCTGTCCTTTGTAGTTCAATTCTTCGCTATTACCTTTTCTGATTTTTGGACTTCTGAATGTGCCATCTGGATTTTCAATATAATCAAGCAGGCAAAGGAGTTTCTTGTTTTCATTTTCCGTCACGAGATAGCAGAAGTCAATTAGATGAAGATCATCTATATAGGTGAGAGTATTTTCAAAGAGTCCTATGTGTGTCTGATTACTTTTATCAGAAATCCCTAGGTCAGCTTTGGATAACTTTTTTATCCCAATTACAGAGTTTCTATGCGGAATAAGTCTATCCATTCAACAGGCCGAATTTTTTATTAAGATAATGCAATAATACATAAATAGTATTTACGCTTACTGCATTTCCGGCCTGTCGGTATAATTGATGATTGCTGACCCCGGCAGTTCTAGCTTTCTCAACATCTTTCCGATTAAACCCCTGTAACATGAAAGCTTCTTCAGGCGTTATTTTCCGAATAGAGTGTCTGGCTTGTTCTTCCTTTGTATAAACTCTTTCGAAAAATCTTTCTGGGTTATCCGACAACAGAAATTCATCGGAATAATAGTTGTCTTGACATGCTCTATGTAGTTTAACCATGCTTGCAGTTAGTGGTCTTGCTATTAATTGATTAATCTCTGAACTTGACTCGAAATTTTTACTACCGTTAGCTAATATTGTCGGTTTTACTTTTTCTGATAGGTAATATTTCGAATCAACTTCTTTTTCTAGAATATCAAGTACCGTCCTGTACTTATTAATAGAAGCCCTTGGGTCTAATGCAAAAGCCTCTGCTTCAATTTCATGCTCTTGCATGGAGACTGCTTGATTTTTATTGATGGAGTTTTTGTGTATGCCAAAAATGAATATTCTTCTTCTTGTTTGAGGTAATCCGAACCTTTTTGTATCTAGCACTACTGAATCCACGCTATAATTTGCATCTTCCGTGAGAGAACGAATGATTTCATCGTATGTATTGTTGTTGTCATGTGTTTTTAAATTTCTTACATTTTCTAGCAGTAGGAATTTTGGTTTCTTTTCTTTAAGGATATCGATTATCCTGTAAAAAACTTCGCCCCTTTCATCTTCGAACCCCTGCTTCTTTCCCATCATACTGAAAGCTTGACAAGGGAATCCACCGGTTAGTA
>CANHJR010000112.1 GCA_947461165.1 Saprospirales bacterium
ATGGCAAACTAGATGTGGGCTATATTCGGAAAACAAATATATTGAGTTTTACCTGGGCTGGAATTTGCATATTGATCAAAAAACCAGAATGGAGTCGCGCGATCAAATATTTTTCTACCGATGAAATCATGATTTATAATGATGCTCTCATGGAATATCAGGTAGATGGTGATCCAAAAACAACCAAGGGCAATCTGACAATAACGGTCATACCAAAACAGTTGAATTTTATTATTCCGTAGTGAAGATTAGTAGGTATATCGATGCTACCATCTTGAATCCGAGTGCGGGTTTCGCATCCTTTGATCGCTTGTTTTCTGATGCTATCCAGTTCGAGTTTCCTGCGGTATGCGTACCACCATTTATGGTTCAGAAAGCTAAACAAGCATTAAACGGCTCTGCAACAAAAGTAGCCACAGTCGTTGGATTTCCGACTGGCTATCAAACCATTTCCACCAAGATTTTGGAACTGCGAGAATTGATCGATTTGGGTGCTAACGAATTGGATTATGTGATTCATCGCGGTTTTTTGGCAGCAAATGATTTCGAACAAATAGAAGAAGAATTGCTCGCTTTTGTGAGTATTTGCAAGGATCATCTTCGAGTTTCAAAATGGATCATCGAAGCATCTGAGCTGACTGATTTTCAGTTTGAAAAATGTATTGAAATTGCAAACAAAATAAGCCCAGATTACGTCAAAACATCTACAGGAGTATATGGCAAAGCGGACTTGGGTCAGGTCTCAAAAATGCGAACGACATTGAATCCCAATATCAAAATCAAAGCCGCAGGTGGAATCGGGGATCTCGAAACTGCAATGAAGTTTATCGAAGCGGGATCCGACAGAATAGGCGTTTCCAGCTATTTAAAACTAGTCTAAGCTTATTTAATCTCCAATTTATTGGCGATTTGATCGGAAGTGACCCATCGGGTATATGCCTGAAGGAAAATGGCGCCTAAATTTTTGTCTGGCGACACATAATCCTTGAATTTATCCATAGCATATTTATTGAGCTTGATCTGTGATTCTGTCTTTTTCCAAATATCGACCCAGTATATGTCTTTGCCCTCGCGCACGGATTCTGAGATATTGAAAAGGAGCGGGTTGTTTACAACCATAGTCCCTATTTGTTTAGCAGATATGATATGGACATTGTTTGATCGTAGCAATACCTCATGCAGATTATTATAGCTTCCACAAGAACCAAGAAATACCATATCGGTCGACGCAGGGATTTGATCTATGGTATTCATAGCATAGTAACTATGTCCTCTATGCACCATCATTTGGATATCTTTTCCTACCTTGTTGATGGTATCGATAAGCTCCGCTTGACCATCGTATTCTGACTTCGGATGATTGGCATATATTTTTACCTTAGCACCCTTTATGGACTCTATAATTACGATGTCTTTTTTGCGTGTGATGCGATAATTTGGATTTGTAAATGTCGTAATGAATGATGAAAAAGAGGCATCACCATCTTCATCATCATAGAAGAAATGTATCTGACGGTGCGTTTTGTCTCGTCCAAAAAGATTTTCCTTTGTCAATCGATCGATGGATTGAAGATTATATTTTGAAGCAATAGAACTATACCACGACGAATCTTTTTGTTTTGGATTTACAAACAAGCTTTTCAATAGTCCATATATGACAATACCTCCACGGATGTTTCCAGTATTGACACGTTCATTTTCTTTTGATATATTGCTGCGCATGTATGCTACCAGAACGGTATCGGTGATACTACTATAGGCGTTTGCGACGTGAATTGCCGATCTCAAATCACCACCTGATTTTTCGAGATTGCTAGTAAATTTCGCAATAAGTTCCCTTGATTTGTCCTTTGGCATTGTGTTTAAGAAATCACTCAATTTCCCATAGTTTGCACAGATTTTAATAAAGGTATGAAAGCGGTTATACTTCAATTTTTCCAGCATCTTGTCACCAGTTATTTTGTCTTGATTGATTCGATAGACGAGTCTTTCAAATACACCATTGAAACTAGAGGTAAATATTTCTTCTTCACTATAGACCAGCAAGGTGTAAAGCTCTTCCCAATTAAAATCATCAATCGCTGCAAATCTAATTTTTGGATCAGCCTCATTGTGCAGTTCATTGATCGTTCGCACATATTCTAAACTAGTATTGTGTAGCTCATCGTCAAGAGAGTAGGTCGCCTGAACATAATTGCTATTGCGGATTTTGATCATTTTGCGAAGAAATTTGCGCTTGTCTTGAGAGATCAAATTCGCCTCTTCGATCGTAATATTGCCTTCAACAATATCATCTACGATAACCATGCCTTTGGACAAAATATTGAACTCGGCAAAAAAACCACGCATGCCCATGACATATGGATTTGTATTGGATCGCAGAATATCTCGAATTCCAGTTGCGCCAATGAGATAATTTTTAGCCACGTTTGGCGCTACAATGGCACAGACCTCCACGACCGTATCTTTATATGGTCTTTCTTGAAATTTATGAAAGACCTTAAGCACTTCATTTGGAAATGTATTGGTGGATTGGATTAGAAAATCTTTGGCACATTTGTCATATTTATAAAAATAAATATTTTTTATTGAAAACAATGGGTCCGTAAGAAGAAAAGAGTGCACATCTCCTATCTCCATCGCACGCACAATGCCAAAGGCGTTTTCCAGAAGCTTATTATAATATTGTGGCATTTCATAGGTTCTACCAGTAACTTCGGATAGGGTCATAGCAAGGCCGTAAAGAAGATTTTTTTTCTGGTATGGATATAAAACACTACTCTCATTTATTTTTTTCTGGAGCGAGTCAGCATACTTGAAATAGGTATATTTATATTGAGGTCTCTGGTCATCTGAACGGTTCAGATTGATACCGCCATCGAGTCGACCATCAATACTATCAATTCGACGTTGCTCGACTTCAATATATGGATTCATATCCACTGCCCCTTGAGATAGTAGTTTGGAGGACAATACGAAAAAGATAAAAAGTTGTAAGATAGATTTCATTATTGTAATTCTAATTTATTGCTTTTTAGAACGCTATCCATATATTGAATAGTGTTTTGCACTTTCAAAAATTCATATTGTATCGTCGCTTTTGGCTTCAGAATATTGAAATAAATATTTGCCCAGGTATTATAGTACAATGGTTTTTCGGTGATTGTTACCAAGGTTTGATCTGGTTGGATTGAATCAAGTTTAATCTTATACCCAACAATTTGTTCGTATCTATAACTCCAAGTGACATAGTGAAACCGTGAATTTTTTTGTACCAAGACGGCTTTGTTGTTTTGCGAATCATTCGCGCCATAGTATTCGGTCCACCTTGGAACTATGGTGTCATATATATTGTACTTTATTATTTCCTTTTTGGATTGGAGATAATTTTTTTTATCAAAAACGGCGGTCCAAACCTTGGAGATATTGTGTGGAATGGTTTTGGAATCTGAATTTCCAGAAGTCTTTGGTCTCAGAAAGGTAAGAAACACCAGTGTCAAAACACCAAGAAAACATACAATAAGAATAATGACGAGAGATTTTCTCAGAAGGGGATTAAAATGATTCACGTTGCAAAATTACATTTTTTATATCGGTCTATTCTGCTAAAATAGTTCTAGCATAGTTCCATCTTTTCCAAGTAAAAAATGCACCTACCGTTAAGAACAAAATACTCATCAGGATTAGCTTGAAAATGGATCCTTGAAAGATCGAAAAAACGACGGTTGAATACACGACACTAACGATAATCCACAGAATATTATATGTGAAATGGTAGGGAATGGGATAATGTTTTTGACCCCAAAGGATGCCAACAAATGCCATAAATGAATAACAACCTAGTGTGGCGTACGCCGAACCGAGATACCCGATTTTTGGAATCAAAATATAGTTGAGACCAATTGTAATGAAGGCACCTAGTATAGTGATGATGGCTCCTTTGCTGGTATTGTCGGTCAGCTTGAACCAAATAGACGCATTATAGTACACTCCTAAAAACAGCTTGGCAAGCAGCAGAATTGGGAGAATGATCAAACCTTCTTTATAGCTAGACTCATTGACCAAACAAACCAATTCTCTATTGAGGTTTGTAACAACTAAAATCATACAACAGGCAATTATGAAGAAATCCATAATAACGGCATAAGATAGCTTCGAATTTTTCTCTTTTGCCTGATTGAAGAAATAGGGTTCTGCTCCCATCCGAAAGGCTTGAATAGCCAGAACCATAATGATTGCCAATTTAAAATTGACATTATAAATGGCAACCTGAGATCGGTTTTCCGATACCGTTCCATTTAGCAATTCATCCAACATGGTTCGATCGATCACTTCATTGATCATGCCCGCCAGCCCTACAAAAATGAGTGGGATAGAATATTTAAAAATTCGCGCAAACAGGGCCTTGTCTATGGAGGATAACCCTTGAATAATTTGCTTTGAAAAATAACATGCTGTTAGAAACCAAGGAACAATATTTGCAATAAAAATGAGTAAAACGGGGTCTGAAGAGTCCAGTCCCAAAAGCGGACGCCCTTGCTTATAGTACATAGAGATAAAAATGATGTTTAGCGCAATATTTAGAAAAATATTGAACATTTTTATCATCGAAAAATGAATTGGTCTCCCATTCAATCTAAGCTTTGCAAATGGAATATTACAAATATTTTCCAAAAACAAGGTACCTACGATTAGATAAATATAAACCTCTTTTCCTTCGATATGTAGTAAACTGCAAATAGGTGATGCAAGCAGTGCCAATATGACAGATAAGAATAGACTATTGAGGAAGACGGTTGTTTGCGTTGTTTGAAAGACCTTGTCTGGATTGTTGTCTTTTGCAAACCTGAAATAGCTGGTTTCCATTCCGATCATATAAATAATATTGAGCAGCGCCACATCAGCCATTAGGATTGCATAAGTTCCTAAGGCAGATTTATTTAAAATTAGTTGGCTGTAGTAGGGCGTGAGTCCCCAGTTTGCAAATCGTATGAGGATGGTACTTCCACCATATATCAGCGTTTGTCTAAAGAGCGTTTTTAGTGACATATTATTTTCTTTTACTGACCAGATATACTCCAATCAAAATCACAAACAAAGAGATAAAATGTGGCCAACCTATGGGTTCGCCATCTAGCCATCCCCAGAAAATTGCCATTAGTGGCATCAAATACGTATTCATAGATGCAAAAAGGGCATTTGTGCTTTTCATCAGAAGGTAAAAGAGCCATGAAGCGAACAAGGTTC
>CANHJR010000113.1 GCA_947461165.1 Saprospirales bacterium
ATAACGGCTATCTGCTTGGTGCCCAAGAGACGAAAGGTCAATATGTTCCCGTTTTTGTCGATATTCAAAATGACATTCATCTTCAGATTACACCCAAACTTAGTTTTGAATCTTTGACCTGCTATTCGAGCAATACATTCCATCTCGTCCCCGAAGACCGAACTACCAATTTTGGACTGGTCAATATGGCCTTAACATATCAGGTGAAATACGACGGACAAGAGCGAGATAAGTATATCAATTTGACTCAAGGATCTTCATTGACATATAAATTTTCAGATAATTTTCGAATCAAATATACGAATACGGCCTATCAAATCAATGAACGTCAATACTATGACATCACTGGAGAATATGCTATCGGAGAAGTAGAATCAGATGTCAGCAATGCGAACTATGGGAATTTGAAAAATGTTTTTGGATCAGGAGTTTTTCAGAATTGGGGACGAGAAAAATACGATGCCACATTGATGCACCATCATCTTAGCTCAAGCTTTTTACTGGGAAAGAATGAGATCAAAACTGGAGTAAAATACAAAACGGAAACGTTTGATATTTACCTTAATACATGGGATAGATTGGATAGTGCAGGATACAATATACCGCAAGCCTCCAATCAAATCCGACTGCTGAATCCTGTGAGAGAAAGTTATAATCTTCAGGGTCAACGATATGAATTTTATGCACAAGATGCCCTCAAATTTGACTTGAAAAATGAGAAATCGCTTTCGGTGCTTTTTGGAGTTAGAGGTAATTATTGGTCAGTAAACAAGGAGTTCTTCATAAGTCCACGCATTCAAATCTTCTATAGTCCAAAGAAAAACTGGACAATTTATGCTGCCTCTGGGTCATACAATCAGCCCCCTTTTATCAGAGAAATCATAGATCAGTACGGGAAAATTCAAACAAATGTCAAATCACAGAAGTCTCTTCACTTCATAGCTGGTACAGATCACATTTTAAAAATCTACGACCAACCTTTCAAATTTACCGCTGAGATCTACAATAAGCATATGTGGGATATCAACCCTTATCAATACTCCAATGTCCAGCTTCGATATGCTGCCAAAAACAATACCATTGCATATGCAAGAGGAATTGATCTAAGACTTCAAGGCGAATTTGTCAAAAATGCCGAAAGCTGGATCAATCTTGGCATATTGAATACAGAGGAAATGGACGGTGCTGTTTTTACCAAATATCGTGATAGTTTGGGAACTAGTTTTTATAACCCCTCTTTGGCATCTTCCAAAATCGTGGACACATGGATAGAACCTCGAGGGTCTATTCAGCGACCAAACAATCAGTTTCTCACCTTTAATTTATTTTTCCAAGACTACCTTCCTAAGCTACCAAACTGCAGAGTCAATATCAATTTGGTCCTAGCATCTGGGTTGCCATTTGGCGTACCAAATAATGAACCATACCGAAATAAATTCAACCTTCTAAGCTACAAACGATTGGATATGGGCTTTTCGTTTAAACTCGTAGGAGGTAAATCCGCTGATAGCATTGTACCAAAGACCTCTAGAAAATTCATCAAATCAGCATGGGCAACAATTGATATTTTCAATGTGGTAGACTTTCAAAACCAAGTTTCATTATCATGGATTCAGGACTATTCGGGTAATCAATTTGCAGTACCAAATTACCTCACTGGTCGACGATTTAATGCTCGATTGCTTTTCAATTTTTAAAAAAACAAAAAATCAGAATGAACATAGAACTAGAAGATCAAATTCTTCTAAAAATGTGTATTTTTGACGATTTAGCGCGTAATTTTACAATAGAACCATAGAAATACAACATGTTAAACCTTCTGAACAAATCTTTGACAACGCTATTTGGGGGAACCAAGCAAGACAAAGATATAAAAGCTAGTACACCAATTGTACAACAGATCAATGATGAATTCGCCAAACTAGAAGCGATATCCAATGATGAGCTACGAAACAAAACCATTGAATTCAAATCTCGAATCAATAAGTATGTAGAGGAATTTGATCAGAATATTTCTGAATTGAAGCTCAAAGCGCAGAATGAAGAAGATACCTTAGAAAAAGAAAAAATTCTGAACCAAGCAGATGAATTAGCAAAAGAGAAGGATAAGCATATAGAAGATATTTTGATGCAGATTCTTCCGGAAGCGTTTGCTGTGGTCAAAGAAACTGCTCGACGATTTACAAATAATTCAGAAATTACTGCTACAGCAACTAATCTTGACCGCGAATTGGTAGTTACCAAACCTCATATTTCTATATCTGGCGATCAAGTGACTTATCAAAACCATTGGAAGGCAGCTGGGAATGATGTGCAGTGGAACATGATTCATTATGATGTGCAGTTGATGGGAGGTCTATCGCTTCATCAAGGAAAAATTTCTGAGATGGCAACTGGAGAAGGTAAAACCTTGGTGGCCACCTTGCCCGTTTATTTAAATGCATTGGCTGGATTGGGAGTTCATATCGTTACAGTCAACGATTACCTGGCTCTCCGGGATAGCGAGTGGAATGCTCCGATATTTAACTTTTTGGGATTGAGCATCGCTTGTATAGATCAAACACAGCCAAATAGTGAGCAACGTAGAAAAGCATACGCATCAGATATCACTTATGGAACGAATAATGAGTTTGGATTTGATTATCTTCGAGACAACATGGTTGAGTTTACCGAGGAATTGGTTCAGAAAAAACATCATTTTGCGATCGTCGATGAAACCGATTCCGTATTGATAGATGATGCAAGAACACCATTGATCATTTCAGGCCGAGTAGATCAAACGGATAAGGATGAGCAATTATTTTATAGCTTGAAACCTCGAATTTCGAAAATATACGAGCAACAAAAGCAAATCATCAATAAAGTCTTCAATGAAGCAAAAACAGCAATAAACACAGGCGATGTAACCGATACTGGCGGCGGTATGGCCCTGCTAAGAGCGCACAGAGGACTTCCAAAATATACTCCTCTCATTCGCTTTCTAAGCGAAGATGGCAATCGTCAGATTTTATTAAAAACCGAAGGAAGATATCTTCAGGATAACCAAAAGGAAATGCCGAAGGTGGATGAGCCTTTGCTATTCACCATTGATGAAAAAAACAATAGTGTAACCTTGACCGACAGAGGTATTGAGATGATTACTTCTAGTGGAGAAGAATCTGATTTTTACGTGATTCCAGATTTGGGAACTGAATTTGGCAAGGTTGATAAATCTGATCTTAATGACAAAGAGAAGATTCAAAAGAAGAATGAAATTATGACCAATTTCCGAGAAAAATCCGAAAGGTTGCACGTTGTCACTCAACTTCTCAAGGCCTATACCTTGTTTGAAGCCGACATACAGTATGTGGTCTTGGACAATAAGGTGAAAATTGTCGATGAAAATACAGGTCGTATTATGGAAGGTCGAAGGTACAGTGATGGTCTGCATCAGGCGATTGAAGCCAAGGAAAATGTGAAGGTAGAAGCCTCTAGTCAAACGGTTGCAACCATAACCTTACAGAATTACTTCAGAATGTACCACAAACTAGCAGGTATGACAGGTACGGCTGAGACGGAAGCTAGAGAATTCTGGGACATATACAAGCTAGATGTCATGACCATTCCTACAAATCGACCAATCACAAGAAACGATAGAAATGATCTCATATACAAGACAAAACGAGAAAAATACAATGCCATAATAGACCAAATCGCTGTCTATCAAGACGCTGGACGTCCTGTCCTCGTTGGAACTACGAACGTAGAGGTATCGGAATTGCTCAGTCGAATGCTCACTATGCGAAAAATCAAGCACAATGTTCTCAATGCGAAGCACCATGGTCGTGAAGCAGAAATCGTGCAGGAAGCAGGCAAGGATGGCGCTGTCACCATTGCTACCAACATGGCTGGACGTGGAACGGATATCAAGATATCTGAAGCAGTCAAGGAACGAGGTGGTCTGGCTATCATAGGGTCCGAAAGACATGAGTCTAGAAGAATTGATCGGCAGCTTAGAGGGCGTGCAGGTCGCCAAGGAGATCCTGGGGAGTCGGTCTTCTATGTATCATTGGAGGATGACTTGATGCGTATTTTCGGTTCAGAAAGAATTTCAAAAGTTATGGATACCCTTGGGCTCAAGGAAGGTGAAGTCATAGAATCTGGATTGATCACGAAACAAATCGAAAAGGCACAGAAAAAAGTAGAGGAAAATCACTTTGGTGTTCGAAAGAGACTACTTGAATATGATGATGTCATGAATAGTCAAAGGGATGTCATTTATAAACGTCGAAAAAACGCCTTGTTTGGCGACCGATTGGAAATTGATATTCAGAATATTCTCTATAATGTGACATCGGATATTGTTGCTCACAATAAGTCTATCAATGATTATAATAATTTCAGCTTTGAAATGTTTCAATATTTTAGAGTTGAAAACACCATACCAGAAGACGTATTTAAGTCGATGGGAACCCAAGAGCTCACTGACAGTGTTTTCAATTCCATTCAAGATTTTAGAATGAGAAAAACTGCAGAATTGGCTCAAGCAGTCCTTCCTGCATTTGAAAACATAGCGAAAGCGCAGCCACACATTATCAATGTCATTTTGCCTATAATGATTGAAACAGATGAGATTCAAATTTTCTGCAAATTGAGTGACGCTATCGCTACCAAAGGATTATCCATCATCCGAGATATCGAAAAATCGATAGTCCTATCGAATATAGATGACCTGTGGACAAAACACTTGCGAGAAATGGATGAATTAAAACAATCCGTTCAGAATGTCGTTTGGGAACAAAAAGATCCTATTGTTATCTATAAGAAAGAAGCATTTGACCTGTTCCAGAGAATGATTGAATCTTCCAATTATACCATAGCTCAGACGCTGGTTAAATTTGATTTAAAAAGCGAAAATCAAAACTTCCGCGCGACATCCAATGTTCAACACTCCAATTTGGTAAAAGATATTCAGACGAACTCTGGTGCTTTTGAATCAGATGATTATGGTGCAAATGAGCGAGACCTATTAAATCCTGCACAGAAAAAAGAACCTATAAAAGTAGATCCTAAGATAGGGAGAAATGAGCCTTGTCCTTGCGGCAGTGGGAAGAAATACAAGAACTGTCACGGATAACATCTAAAAACTCAATTTAAAAAAACAAAGGAATGAACAAGTCAATTATCATAATACTAGTTAGTATC
>CANHJR010000114.1 GCA_947461165.1 Saprospirales bacterium
ATATCGTAGATTTCATTTCTTCCCATAAATGGAGCGCTTTATCTTTTATTTCACTTTCGGTGAGCCAGCTCTGTTCATTTAAAAGAACTAAATCCGAAATCTTGAGTCCCAATTTGTTGCAATTAGATATAATGTCAGCACCTGTATGGCACGGGAATTTACTAGGAATCCGTTCTTCTAGAACCTGATCCATTCCTTCCTCTTTGATAAATCCTCCTCCAATAGAATGATATGTCTTTGACGTGAGAAATTGATCTTCAAAATAAGCTTCAAACTTTATCCCATTGGGATGTCCTTCAAGGGTGATTTCAGGGTGAAATTCAATAACATCGATATATGCCAATTCTTTTTGACCTGCAAAAAGAATTGTTTTTTCCATTAGAATACTTTGATAATATGTTGTAAGAATATCTGTGTCTATTTTTTTGAAATCATAGCCAGCCAAGCCCAGTGTTACAGCGAAATCCGTACCGTGACCTTTGCCTGTTTTGGCAAGTGATCCATAGAGATAAACCTTTATTTTTTTGAGAATTTCAATTTTACCAGTGTCTTGAATGTGCTTGCAAAACTGCAAAGCAGCCTCCCAGGGACCCATCGTGTGAGAACTAGAAGGTCCAATACCAACTTTGATTATATCGAAAACGCTAATTGATTCCATTGAGCAAAATTAAGCGTATGTGGGCTTTGAAGCAAGAATTTCTTGAATCAATGATGTACCACGATAAATAAAGCCGGTATACACCTGAATAAGATCGCAACCTAGGTTGCTTTTTTCATCCGCAGATGCCTTGTCATCTATACCACCAACACCAATTACTTTCATATTCGAATTCTTCGACTTTAAATAAGAAATAATATCGTTTGATTTGTTTTTCATAATTCGACCACTGATTCCTCCCATCTTCTGGTCTAAGGCAAATTTTTTGTCATGATTTAATACATTATAGTCAATAGTTGTATTGGCAACGATGAGGGCATCGATATGTTTTTCGTTATAAACTGAGAGGATTTCTTCCAATTGTTCTTGTCCTAGATCTGGTGCAATTTTGAGAAAAATAGGTTTGTATGTTGCTTGTAAGCTTCTATATTCCTGGAGAGAATCAAATATCTCTACAAGCATGTCCTTGTCTTGTAATTCTCTTAAGTTAGGTGTATTTGGAGAGCTGACATTCACTACAAAATAGTCAACGTATGGATAAAGTTTCTCGAAACAAATACGATAGTCTCGATGCGCATCTACATTCGGAGTTGTTTTGTTTTTGCCAATATTGCCTCCAATAATATAGTCCCTTTCAAGATGCTTCTTTAGGTTTTCAACGACTTGATCACAGCCATCATTGTTGAATCCCATTCTATTCATTAGCGCCTCGTCATTTTGCAATCGAAACAATCTAGGCTTAGGATTTCCTTCTTGAGGTTTTGGAGTCACCGTCCCAATCTCCACATATCCAAACCCTATCGCAATTAATTCTGTGATATAGTTTGCATTTTTATCAAATCCTGCTGCAATCCCTAGCTTATTTTTAAATGTTAGTCCACAGAACTCCACGGTTGAAATATTCTCAAATCGAAAAATCCGGTTGAGAAACGGAATTTTTAAAATAAACTTAAGAGAATTCATTCCAAAATAGTGAGCCTGCTCTGGTGGGAGCAAGAAAAGGAGCGATTTTAGAAGACGATACATAAATTAGTTAAATACAATTGCAAAGATTCATTATTTTCGGTACAATATTCGAAAAAATACTACCTTAGCGTCAAAATTATCACAGTGTCTATTTTTAATAAAAGTGACAATAGCGTACTCAAAGACGAAGACTTGATAACCAAGTATAGGTTTTCTCACGACAATACATATCTGGGCGAGTTGTATCTTCGTTATCTACCATATGTCTATGGCGTTGCACTCAATCAACTAAAAAGTCAAACAGAGGCGGAAGAGCTCAGTATGACCGTTTTTAACAAAATTTCTTCAGACTTGAAGCGAATAGAGGTTCGTCAATTTTCGGAGTGGTTATACAAACTAGTTTTGGATCTATGTAATATTGAGGTGAGAAAGAAAACCGCCGGAAAAGGCGAATCAAAACAAATATTGATTGAAGAACTTTCAGATGAAAAAAATGATCTCTATATCAACACCGAAGATGGTGCGAAACTAGATGCTAATAGTTTGAGGCTGGCAATAAATACGCTCCATGAAAGCCAAAAGGTCTGTATCGACTTGTTTTATATTCAAAATAGATCTTACCAGGAAGTTGCCGAAATGACTGGATACACCATCAATCAGGTGAAAACAAATATTCAAAACGGGAAGCGATTGTTAAAATCGTATCTAGAAATCAAAGGAAATTAAGGAAATGATAGAGAAAAAATTTGTTTTGTTTTCCACCAAGGAGTGGCTACAATTTCTTCAGTATAAACTTAACCCAGATCGAGAAAAAGAATTGATGGATCGCTCATTGATGGATCCATTTTTAAAAGAGGCTGTGGATACGATTAGTGATCAAAACAACCGCGGTGTGGCCTTCCAATCCCTCTGCTTTCTTATTAGTGAGATCGAAGAGGTTACAGGAGTTTCAGAGTCAATAGTCAGTGGAATAAGTCCAGCTAGATCCTCAGCAAGCAATGATAGCCATAAAAAAATTGCATTTATTGTTGGAGGATTAATCGTGGCTAGTTTGATTGGATTTAGCATATACAGGATGGTTACTTCATCATCTGTTCCAAATGAGGAGGATACCATCTCAATCGACACCAGTATAACCATTACACCAATTGGCTTAGATACCAGCGCCAGTCCCTTAGATGTCTTGCCCAATACTGGCATACCAACTGTCGATTCACAGCCAAAAGTAGCCGAACTTCCCAATGCTACCAAGGCTGCATCAAAACCTGCGATCACTCCAAACTCGAGCATAGGAACACAAATAATTTCAACCCCGAGAACCTCTACTCAATCTAAATCAGCTGAAAATTCTTCGAATATCAAGGCAAATGAGCAATTCAATAAGGCTCAGGAGCTATACAAAAAGGGTAATAATGAAGAGGCAAGAAAGATTTTAGAGAATCTCAAAAGCTACGATAATCCAAGGCGAAAACAAGCTGAGAAGATTTTAAACACGACAGGTAACTAATAATAATTAGATATAATGAATCGGTCCAATGCTGTTGCAAATTGGTTGTTTCTTGGTTGTTTTCTAGTACTCGTGCAGATTTTAATTGGTGGAATAACGAGACTCACGGATTCTGGACTGTCTATCACAGAATGGGAAGTTGTGAAAGGAACACTTCCACCTCTCAACGAATCCGAATGGATAGTCGCATTTGACAAGTACAAGTCAATTGCCAAGAAGCAATACGAGTCCATACATAACACGATGGATTTATCCGCTTTCAAAAAAATTTATTTCTGGGAGTATTTTCATAGACTGTGGGCTAGAATGATGGGGTTTGTTTTTATTATTCCATTTTTTTACTTTCTATATGGAAAGAGAATACCTTCAAATCTTTTAAAACGATTAGTAATTGTCATATTTTTAGCAAGCCTTGCTGGAATCTTTGGCTGGATAATGGTAGCAAGTGGGCTCAACAATGATAAGAGGACATGGGTTAATGCATATAACTTGTTGATTCATTTGATTATAGCCACTTCGCTTTTTTGTTATCTTGTTTATACATATTATAATTATGCGTGGAATGATTTCAAAAGCAAGATTGAATTGAATGGTTTGAAAATGTATCGATGGCTAGGTGTTTTTCTATTTATTCAAATTGGCTTTGGAGCTATTATGGCTGGCATGAAGGCGGGACTTGTACTGCCATATCCATTTTTAATTCCAAAATTCTCCATGATTTCACAAATGATAGGGGATGCTCCTGCTTTCAATTGGACTGCCTTCGTTGACTATGAACCAAACCCTTTAATTAAGATTCTTGTGCAATTTGTTCATCGACTGACAGCATACTTTATAGCCGTTTTAGCCTTGATTTTTTATTTGAAAAATCGCCATTTGGCAGTTATTTCGCAGCCATTGAAGGTGTTTTCTTGCTTATTATTGATACAGATTCTTTTAGGGATTTTTACAGTTAGTTTTTCGATTGGAAAAATACCATTGGTATATGGCGTAGCTCATCAAGGAACCGCATTTATTTTATTAGCCTCTTATTTATGGATTCTTTTTCGAAGCAAATCGATTTAGGGCTTCGTCTTCCGACTATTCAGAATCAGACCATTTTCTTTGCGGTGCTCAATTGGGGTCTAGGGCATGCAACACGATCCATTCCAATAATTGATAATTTGATACAGAATGGAAATGAAATTATCCTTTTCTCAGATGGAGAAGGTGGCAATCTGCTTCAGGAGACCTTTCCACAGCTTAGATACCACACATTGACTTCCTATAATGTGAGATATGATTCGAAGCATGTGCTTATTGGTTTACTGGGTCAGTTTTATAAGGCACCAAAACTTTTACGACAAGAAAACAAAGAAGTTTCACATTATTATGATCTGTATAAACCTTCTATCATTATATCCGATAATCGATATGGATGTTATCATTTAGATTGTGTTAACTATCTCATTACACATCAATTATTGGTAATAAGTCAAAACTCTTTCTTGCGAAATCTTACAAAATGGTATATAAACAACCTGTTGAAGAAATTTACCGAAATATGGATTCCTGACTATAAGGAACTGGGTCTTAGCAATGCAATGTCTAGCGCAGAGATTGACGTGCCAAAACGATATATTGGTTTTTGCGCACCAAAGGTCAGCCAAGCGATTTATTCAGAGGTTTTAATTTTGCTTTCTGGTCCGGAATCTAGACGATCATTGGTGGAGGCAATGTATCATAAGGCAATAAAAGGGAGTACAAAAAAAATAGTTTTCATTGCGGGAAACTACCTTGAACCGCAACGAAAATCGGTTTCGGAGAATTTGACATACTTTTCTAGGTTGAATTACAAGGATGTCCTTTGTTATATCGCCGGCGCAGACAAGATAGTCTGTCGAAGCGGCTATACCACACTCATAGATTTGTTTTGTCTTGGCAAGAAAAATGTAGTCTGTGTACCTACCGCCGATCAGCCAGAGCAAGAATATTTGGCAGATTATTGGACGAAGAAAGGCTGGATATCTATGATCACTGAAAATGAGATC
>CANHJR010000115.1 GCA_947461165.1 Saprospirales bacterium
ATGTTGAATTTCAAGGATTTCAGATAAACGTTGCTTCATAATAGATCGATTTAGAAGCAATAGCTTTCTGTTTTTATGATTTCGCTTGCAATTTGTCTTCTTACATTTATTGTGTTTACTGATTCAAATTTTGTAAACCGCTTGAGGCCCATCTTGAGCATTTTTTGCATATCGCCTTCGCAAATCGCCGGAATGGCATTTTTGCCAAGTGTATCTATTTTCTGAACCATATCATTGACGAGAACCTTGGTCGCTGCGATTTGAAGTGTCAAGCTTGTTTCACCTTTCTTGGAAATGAGCTTGACTGTTCTTAAAAGGGAAGACTCGGCTACAAAAACCTCTATAAGCATATCTGCCAATATCATAAGGATCTCTTGCTCTGACTGGATTTTTTCTCCGAATTTTTGCCCAGCAGTTCCAGCAATCATTAGAATGGCTTTTTTCGCTTGTTGTATGGCTTTAAATTCCTCTGAAAAGAGCGTTTTCTCGCCTTCAGCAAAGGATGGTATGGACATCAACTCTTGTTGAATGGCCTTGGCAGGCCCCATGACGTTTATTTTACCTCTGAGCGCTCTTTTGATGATCGTCCCCACCGTGAGCAGTCTATTGATCTCATTGGTTCCTTCAAATATACGATTGATTCTGCTATCTCGATAGGCTCTACTCACGATGGTTTCCTCGCTGAATCCCATACCTCCAAAGATCTGTACTGCTTCATCACAGACGAAATCTCCGGTCTCACTTCCATATACCTTTAGGATTGCTGCTTCGATACTATATTCGTCGGCGGCTGCTATTTTGGCTTCTACCTTATCCATTCCTGAAGCGATTAGCTCATTGATTTTCTCAGTTATCATACCCGTGGTACGATAAGATGCAGACTCTAATGCATAGGTTCGGATAGCCATTTCGGCGAGTTTGTGCTGGATTGCTCCAAAACTGGAGATCTGAACTCCAAATTGTTTTCGTTCATTGGCGTATTTTGCAGCAGAATGAATCCCTTGCTTGCATCCGCCAATGGCCAAGAGTCCTAATTTGATTCTACCAATATTGAGAACATTAAATGCTATCTTGTGACCTTGACCAATTTCGCCTAAGACATTGGCTCTTGGAATTCGAACACCTTCAAGAAATATTTGACGAGTGGATGAGCCATTGATACCCATTTTATGTTCCTCTGCTCCTAAGTTGAAATTTTGAAGACCTGCAGGAATGATAAACCCGGTGAACCCTTTGCTATTACCCAATCTGGAATCTCCCTGAACTTGGGCAAACACCGTAAAAACATCTGCAAACCCAGCATTGGTGATCCAAATCTTTTGACCTGTGATAATCCATTCCGTACCATCCTCACTGAGCTCAGCCTTTGTTTTTGCGCCCAAAGCATCACTTCCAGAACCTGGTTCTGTCAGGCAATAAGAGGCTTTTACTTCACCGCTTATGAGTTTTGGTAGCCATTCGTTTTTCTGCGATTCAGTTCCATAATAGTAGATTGGCAAGGTACCAATTCCCACATGAGCTGTGATAGCAACATTAAAAGACTGCGAACGTCCAAAACCTTCCATCACCATACAATCGGTATTGAAGTCCTGATTCATACCGCCATATTCTTCGGGAAACCCAGCGCCAAGAAGTCCTAGTTCTCCTGCTTCCTCAAGAAGTTTCACTACTTTGTCAAACTCTTTATGTTCAATGGCATCATAATTTGGGGCAACTCGCTTATCGATAAATTCGTCTGCGCCAGCCATAAATGAAGATTGCTCCTCGGTTCGATCCTCAATTATAAATATATTCTGCGGATCCGTTTCTTTTACTAGAAATTCGCCTCCTTTAAGTATCGATGTATCTTTCATGATTGATGTTTTTAGAGCTTAAAATTGGATTATCTTATTTGAGCAATTCGTATATTCCTGCTATTCCTTGACCGCCCCCAATACAAGCGGTAACCATTCCATACTTTTGTTTTCTTGCGCGCAATTCATGTATGAGTTGGATGGTGAGTTTTGTGCCTGTGCATCCTAGCGGGTGTCCAAGCGCCAGTGCACCTCCATTGACATTGATGATTTCTGGATTCAGATCTGGTAGACCCTTCAGCACGCCTAGTGATTGAGCGCCAAAGGCTTCATTTAATTCTATGAGGTCAATATCTCTTAGATTAAGCCCTGCAAGTGATAGCGCCTTTGGAATAGCAGCTACGGGACCTATACCCATCAATCTTGGATCAACTCCAACAGTCGTAGAGGTGACCATCCTTGCAATAGGTTCGATATTGAGTTGCTTCACCATTTTTTCACTCATAATGAGAACGAATGCCGCACCATCGCTAGTCTGTGATGAATTTCCAGCCGTCACTTGACCGCCAAGTTTGAATACTGGTTTTAATTTTGACAATGCTTCTAAAGTCGTGTCAGCTCTTGGACCCTCATCAGTATCTACAACATATTTTTTGGACAATTTTTTTCCATCTTTGTAGTAAACTTCTTCTACCTCAATAGGGACGATTTGATCTTTGAATTTGCCATCTTGTATCGCTTTTATTGCTTTTTGATGCGAATGCAGCGCAAAGGTGTCGCTATCTATTCGAGAGATGTTGTACTTCTCTGCCACGGCCTCTGCGGTCAGTCCCATTCCAATATAATAGTCAGGATGTGACAAAGAGAGCTCATAATTTGGTGCAATTTTATAGCCAGTCGTTGGGACTAGACTCATCGACTCTGCACCGCCAGCAAGAATACAATCTGCCATTCCAGCTTTGATTTTGGCAGTTGCCATAGCTATGGTTTCGACGCCTGACCCACAATATCTATTGACTGTGACACCTCCTACGGTCTCCGGCAAATTGGATCGAAGTGCAATCCAACGAGCCATTTGAAGTCCTTGCTCGGCTTCAGGCACGGCATTGCCGACGATAATATCATCTATCAAACTTGGGTCTAGTTGCGGTAGATTCGCCAAAATATGAATGATAACCTCTGATCCAAGATCTACGGGTGTGGTAAATCGAAATCCTCCACGCTTGGCTTTGCCAACTGCTGTTCTAAAACCTGATACTATGTATGCTTCCATTTTTATTTCGGTTAGTGTTTGACTTTGAGATCCATCGGATCTCATTTTTTCTGATAATATTAGTTTCTCAATGGTTTACCAGAATTTAAAATACTCTGCATTCGTTCCAAGGTTTTTTTCTCTCCACAAAGCGAAAGAAATGCTTCTCGCTCTAGGTCAAGAAGATATTGTTCGCTCACTTTGGTTGGTTCGCTTAGATCTCCGCCGCATAGGACATAGGCTAGTTTTTTTGAAATCAAGGCATCGTGTTCTGAAGCATAATTTCCAAATTGAAATGAGGCTATCCCTGCATATAATGCCCCTAAACCCGTTCTGCCTAGAACGAGAATATCATCCCGAAGAATGGGTTGCGTATAACCAAGGGTATGAAGTTCTAGAACTTTGTTTTTCGCCGCATAAATAGCATGGTCACCATTGACAATGACGGAATCTTTGCTTTTTTGGAATACTCCGAGATCGTAACCCTCATAAGCTGAGGTGCCGACTTTGGCAGTTGCTATCGTTGTAAACCGCTCACTAAGTTTTGGAATCCATGTATCTTCGGGACCAAAACTGTCGGATAAGCGAAGAGCAAACTCCTTGGTGCCACAGCCAGCAGGGATAATTCCAACACCTACTTCAACGAGCCCAATATAAGTCTCTGCAGCAGAAACACAAGCATCAGAATGCATTGAAATCTCACATCCACCGCCGAGAGTCAATCCATGTGGTGCAGATACTACGGGTATGGAGCTATGACGAATTCTCATGACTGTTTTTTGAAAATAAGAAACAGCAAAATTTAAATCATCCCATTCTTGTTCGATTGCCTGCATGAGCACCATTCCGAGATTAGCTCCTGCTGTGAAATTGACACCATTATTGCCAAGGACAACACCTTTCCATCCCTCGTTTTCAGCTATTTCGATCGCTTTGTTGATTCCTTCAAGAACCTCTCCGCCGATCGTATTCATCTTGGTACGGAATTCTAGGCACAAGACACCATCGCCTATATCGTGAACGATGCATCCGCTATTTTTGAAAACAGGCGTTTTTTCTCGTTGGTTATTGAGGATGATAATGCTGTCTCGACCGGGTATTTTGATGTACGATTTAGACGATATGTCATAATAATGTGGTACACCATCCAGAACATTATAGAATGAGTTATGCCCAGTCACTAGCATGTCCTCAACCCAAGCAGCAGGTTGCATATTTTGTTCTTTCATTTCTTTGAGACAGGATTCGACTCCAAGAATATCCCAATGCTCAAATGGACCAATATCCCAACCAAATCCAGCCTTCATCGCATCATCGATTCGATACAGTTCATCTGATATTTCTGGTATGCGATTTGAAATGTAATTGAATATCGCAAAATTCATTTTTCTGAGAAAAATACCCGCTTGATCCTCTGCCTTATGAAGTAATTTCAATCTAGCTCGAAGAGAATCTGCCATTCGCGCCTCGGCAACTGATTTGAATTTTGTTTTTTCAGGTAGTCGGTACTCCATTGTATTCAAATCCAATTCCAATATGACCTTTTGGCCATCTTGAATTGATTTTTTGTAAAACCCTTGGCCTGTTTTATCACCTAACCAGTTATTCGCTTCCATTTTGGATATGGATTCCGGAATCTGAAATGAGTTTCGTGCCTCGTCATTTGGACAATACTCATAAATTCCTTTTGAAACCTTGATCAAGGTATCTAATCCAACGACATCTGCGGTTCGGAAAGTGGCAGATTTTGGTTTTCCTATTAATGTACCGGTCAACGCATCGATCTCAGAGATGGTCAATCCCATTTCTTTTTGTAAATTGAAAACCGTTGCCATCGAAAATACACCAATTCTATTGGCGATGAATGCGGGTGTATCTTTGCAGACAACCGTTGTTTTTCCAAGAAATTTACTTCCATAGGTTTCAAAAAAGTTAACAATACTCGGATCTGTAATCTTCGTTGGAATAATTTCTAATAATTTGAGATATCGCGGTGGATTGAAAAAATGAGTTCCACAAAAATGTTTCTGGAAATCCTCGGATCTATTCTGAATAAGTAAATGGATAGGAATA
>CANHJR010000116.1 GCA_947461165.1 Saprospirales bacterium
AGGACTAAGTTCTCAAGGTGCAACTAATGGTCAAGTGTTGAAGTTCAATGGAAGTACTTGGATACCATCCAATGACTCTGCGGGAGGCACTTATATTGCAGATAATGGAATAACAATATCCGGCTCAAATATTAAATTAGGAGGCGCCTTGACCGGGCCAACGGTTATTACGACAACAGCAAGTAATAATTTAGCAATTCCTGGACTCATTTCAGGATTTAGCAGCGATAGTATAGTGACCATAAATTCGACAAATAACATTTTGAATCGAATGTCAAGAAATAGACTAAATCATTGGTCACGTGACGCCAATAGTAACTTATCTTATAGCCTTGGTAAAGTATCTATTGGAACAGATACCAGCAATACCAAACTTTTTGTCGACCATGTGTCAACATCTTTGGATACGTCTGTCTTCATTAGAACCTCCACTAGCTCACCAACTGGAAGTTTTGGATTCGTATCGACAAGCAATAGTACTGCATCCAATTCTAGTGTAGCGGGAAGGTTTACCGCAAATGGTGCTGGAATAGTAAGTATTGGGGCACAAACCATTGCTACAAATACTGGTGGAATCACGGGCGCTTCTGCTGCAGCGCGATCTTCATTTAATAACACGAGACTTACTGGTGTTCAAGGAGAGGCTGATTCAACATCCAATTTATCATTTGGAGTCTTCGGCCAAGGCCATAATTTTGGTGTAGCTGGTTTAGGAAACTTTTCAAGCACTAAATTTTTCACCACTATTGCTGCAAACTTTGCTGCAAAATATGGCGTTCTCGGATTAAATACTGGTTTCAGTCCGCACGCTAGTCTTATGTCTGTCGGTGCATCTGGTCAGTCCGAAGTCGTTGGTGTGGCAAGCAACGTCGGTGTCCTCGCCACTTCAAGATCACAAGTAGGTGTAGAAGAGTCGATCGGTGTATTTACGCGATGTCTAGGCGGAGATACTACACAAATAGGTCATCTCGTTTTCTTGGATTCGATTAGAAACAATCAAGTTGATAGGTTCTCGGGTGTGTTTATTGGTGGAAATTTTTTCACGAATAGCCCGACGACGATCAATGCCAACCTAAAAGTCGGAGGAACACTTACAAAAGCAGCTGGAACCTTTAAGATAGATCACCCGCAAGACCCTGAAAATAAGTTTTTGATTCATTCCTTTGTTGAAAGCCCGGATATGATGAATGTGTATAATGGTAACATTACTACTGATGTAAATGGGTATGCAACAGTGACGCTTCCGGACTATTTTAGCGCGTTAAATAAAGATTTCAGATACCAACTAACCGCCATAGGATCATTTTCTCCCGTAATGATCAAAGAAAAAATTTCTAGTAACAACAGCTTTATTATTCAGTCAAAAGAACCAAATATCGAGATTAGTTGGCAAGTCACAGGAGTAAGAAAAGATCCATATGCAGAAAAACACAGAATCAAAGACGTCGTTGAAAAAGTTGGTGCTGAGAAAGGAAACTATATCCATCCAGAATTATACCATCAGCCAATGGAAAAAGGTCTCTACAAGGGTCCACAAATACCTGGATCGAAGTTAAAAAGAGATATTTCTTCAATTCCGGTTGAAATCAAGTAAAAAGTAGATACATATTAAATTTGTGAAAAGCGAATGGCATTCAGTTGTCATTCGCTTTTTTTTGTTTAATTTTGACCCATAACAAAATTCGAAAATGAAAAAAGTAAAGGAATCTTTCGCTCAAATGATGGAAATGGTATTGCCAAACGATACAAATGCGATACATAATTTGCGTGGTGGCAAGATTCTTCATTGGATGGATATTTGTTCTGCGATCAGTGCAGGTAGACACGCGGAGTCTGTTGTTGTGACCGTGAGTGTGGATCAGGTGAGCTTCGACAATCCTATCAAAATAGGTGATGTCGTGCATATTACAAGCTATGTGACCCGCGCATTTACTTCTTCTATGGAGGTGAAAATAGAAGTATGGGCCGAAAACCTGCCTACGAAGAACAAATATAAATGCAATAGTGCATACTATACGTTTGTAGCTTTGGATAGCAATGGAAAACCAAAGAAAGTGGAAGCATTAGATGCTGAAACAGAAGAAGAACGAAATGAATTCAATGGTGCACAGCACCGAAGAGATATAAGACTATTTCTAGCGGGGAAATTAAAGTTTGAGGAAGCTGCTGGATTACAGCAGATATTCCGCCCTAGCTAAAGAACAAAGATAAATAGTCCTTAACTCCAAATTCTTCAACAAAGGGTTGGACGAAAATAACTTGTAATTTCAGCAAGCACTATGCAAGCCTGGCTTCTATGGCGTTGCTGTTCAACGAAAATTGCTTTTGAAAATAGGCGAAGAATCCAGACAGGACTGCAGTATACATTAGATTGCTGAACAATGTACCTTTCAAATATGGAATTCCAGCGATATAGCTTGTCATAAGTCCTCCAAAATTCTGCGGATACATGGTATTGCCAATCCAGCTTCCAAAATTCGTAATAATAAAGAAAATTGCTGTTGAACCTATAGCTCCAAAGATTACATTCGATACATTTACTTTCTTAAACAAGAATAAGCCATATACCGCTATAAGCAAATAGCTCATATATTGCCAATAAAAGCCTTCATAAAACCAAGTGAAACTATTGTAATTATGAGCGTAGATCGTATTATTTATAAACAAATCACTCAACCACGTTGCAACCAATGGAATGATGAACGCCTGCCATTTTTTGTAGAAATAAGCCGCTCCAAACAAAGCAATTGCACCAAATGGTGAAAAATTAGTCATATGTGGAATGAGCCTAGAGAATGCAGCCAAAAAGATGATCGCTACGAGTATACTTGTTCTTAAATTGATTTTTTTCGATGTCATTGTAACTATATGTTTAATTTAAGTTTTTTTCTATTGGATTTTCAGACCGTAAAGATAAGGAATCGGAATAAAATATGATTTTTGTATTTGAATTATTCTTGAATGCGGAATTGATTTATTTGGATAAAAATTGACTCAGGAACTGCAAAATATCCTCAACTTCTGCCATTCTTCCCTTTCCGTGAAGCCCACTCGCCAGTTCACCATCTCCAACAGGAATTATATGATTGCCATAACTGATAATCTTTTGAATATTGGATTTTGTTGCAGGGTGTGCCCACATATCCAAATCCATTGAAGGAGCCCAAAAAACGGGGCATTTTGACGAAAGATAAACGGCTAACAATGCGGAGTCGCAAATGCCATTTGCAGCTTTTGCAAGGGTATTGGCAGAGGCAGGTGCGATGACAAATAGATCAGCCCATATACCGAGTTCAACATGGTTTTGCCAAGAATGATTCATGTTTAAATCCGTAATGATTTCATTCTTGGACAGTGTGCTCAATGTGATACCTCCGACAAAGTCTAATGCAGACGATGTAGCAACTACCTTGACTGTAGCACCAGCCTTGACCAGCTCTCGAATAAGGAAGCAGGTTTTATAAGCCGCGATACTTCCTGTAATTCCTACAATTACTTTTTTACCTTCAAAAGCTCCCATAGGGATTGGTTTTATGCATCTAATTCTCTATACTCGAGATCACCTTCTAGAAACTCTTGAGTAGCAATCAATGTTGGATGAGCAAGTTTTTCATACTTTTTAGAAAGCTCAATTTGCTCACGACTTTCGGTGATTTCATCAATCTCATCGGTGATTTTTCGCATATCTTCTAGCTTAAAATGAAGCTCTGACTTCAATTCGGTTGCTATTTGATTGGAACGCTTAGCTATGATAACAATGGATTGATACAAATTGCCCGTTGTTTCAAAGATCTCATCTAGGTTTTTCGTACCGATGTGAGTTTCCGTTGCCAATACTTGATAATCGTGAATTTTGCTCATATTTGATGTTTTATGATTTAATTTGTTCTGCTTTTTTAAATAACTCTTCGGCTTGAATTAACTCCAAGCTTTTTGATTTGAATTTGGTGATAATTTGATAATAATTTGTTACAAAAGATTGATAGCTAGCTGCTTTTGAGTCTTTACCTTGAGCGTCTTCTAGTTGCAAATAATATGATTTCAAGATACCAAGATAGCATTTGTCCTCATAGTTCTGTATGGATGTTGGTTTTAATTTGATCTCTGGACCAAAATCGGAATACAAACCTAAAGCTTGATGGAAATACAAAGGTCGCTCACTAATGATAAAGTAATTCATCGCATTCTTTAATGCCGTTTCGAGAATTTGAACTTTACAGTTCGAAACCATCGTTTTTACTTCATTGACATACTTGCTAGTTGGAAATCGATTGATGAACAAATTTCCTTCGTCAAGCGCCGTTTCAAAACGATCGGCTTGCTTGGTAAGAATACTTTTCTCGGCAAACTTGTAATACGACATACTAACCTTGTAGGAAAGATCTTCATATTCTCCAATACTTGGATATTGAGTCAAAACATTTTTGTATGTGACTGCCGCGGCCCTATAGTTCCCCGTCTTATAGTACAAATTAGCAGCATCTAGGGCTTTTCGTTCTATAATTCTTTTGAGCTGGTTGAGATGCTCTTCTGCCAACTCTACCATTGCACTTTTGGGATAATCAGTCAAAAACTTAGTGTAGTATTCTATTGCTTTCTCGGTGTCGCCTTGTTGAAGCTCTAATCTGGGGATTTCACTTTTATAGCATTCTGCAATTTTAAACGAAGCGACCTCTGCTTTGTAACTGCGAGGATATAATTCGACAAAATTCTTGAAATGATATGCAGAAATCATATACTCCTTGGAATAGAAATAACTCTCTGCAAGCATAAAATACAATCTTTCTGCCGTATCTGTACCTTTGTATTGCGACATAAGGTCCTCGATAATAGGCACTGCGTCCACGTGATTACCCTTATTGTAGAATTTCTGTAGGTAAGCGTATTTTACATTCTTGTCCTTCTGTTTCAAAACCCATTGGGCATCTTTACAGCTTTGGTTAAAAAAGAATGCAAAAGCAATTAAGAATAAAAGTGTTTTTTTCATGTACAGCCCACAAATATAACGCTTTTTCCCTTCTAAATTGGTAAAAAAGCAAAATAATCAGCTACATTCGTGCAAATTAACGCAGAACAAAGGTCATATTGATAT
>CANHJR010000117.1 GCA_947461165.1 Saprospirales bacterium
GATTGGTCATTGTGATATACTGACCGTTATTGTAATACATTACAAAAAGACTGAGCGCAATAGTTAATATTGCAAATTTTAGGATAAATTTCACGAAAAAAGAACGTTTTTGTTTGTTTTCTTGATTGATTTACAAAGGTAGCATTTTTTCATTTGGCGAATTAATAAAAATAAAAGTGCTGATTTGTCCTACTTTTGTCACTTTAATAATCTTTGTTAATCATAAATGAACGCGAATATACCACACCCAGAAAGCTTAATGATGACCCATGGTTACAATCCTGAGTGGTCAGAAGGCAGTGTCAAAACGCCTATATTTCAAACCAGTACGTTTGTCTTCAAAACGGCAGAAGAGGGAAAGAAATTTTTCGAGGTCGTTACTGGAAAACGAACGTTGCCAGAAGGCGAAAGCAATGGACTCATATACAGTCGATTCAATAATCCAAATTTGGAAATTGTTGAAAGTCGTCTTGCTGTGTATGAAAAGGGCTCAGAAGATGCTTGTGTATTTGAAAGTGGCATGGCAGCAATATCTACCGTTATGCTTGAGTTTATGAGGCCTGGAGACTTTGTGCTTCATTCAAACCCGTTGTACGGCGGTACAGACACTTTTTTCAAAAATATTTTGACCAGATACCATATTCACTCGCAAGGATTCATGCCTGGAGATACGGAAGAACGTATCATGGAGCAAATTGAGAATACTGGAATCAAAGATAAAATTTCTATCTTGTTTGTGGAAACACCTGCTAATCCCAATAATATTTTAATTGACATTGAAATGTGTGTGAGAATAGCAAAGCGATTATCAACCTCAGAGAAAAAAGTGATTGTTGTCGCTGATAATACCTATTTAGGGCCAATATGGCAGTCCCCATTGGAATTAGGAGCTGACATCTGCGTCTACAGCGCTACGAAGTATCTCGGAGGTCATAGCGACATCGTTGCAGGAGCTTGTATGGGTAGCAGAGCCATGATGGCTAGAGTCAAGAAATTGAGAAATAATCTTGGTGGCATGTCTGGCCCGCACACTGCTTGGTTATTGACGAGAAGTCTTGAAACTCTCAAGTTGCGTATGGATAGGCAATGTGAGAACGCCAAAGTCCTTGCCAAATATCTTCGAAGCCATCCAAAAGTTGAAAAAGTATACTATTTGGATCAATTTGAAGATCCAGAGCAGGAGCGTATATATAAATCTCAATGCTCAGAACCTGGTGCTATGATTTCGTTTGATATGAAAGGTGGCGAAGCGGAGTGTTTTCTTTTTCTGAATAACCTCAAATTGATCAAACTTGCTGTTAGTCTTGGAAGCACAGAAAGTCTCATTCAACATCCATATAGTATGACACATGCTGGTGTTCCTGAGAATATCAAGGCACAAATCAATGTTACTGAAAAGTTGATTCGATTCTCAGTAGGCGTTGAAAATACAGCTGATTTGATTCTAGATATGAATGAGGCATTTTCCAAAATTAGTTAAGCAGTAAGATATGCGAATAAGTGTAGTTGTTCCTTGTTATAATGAAGAAGCGGTCATCGATGAGTCCCATAGCGTCTTGTATGAGACTATGAAATCAAATTTTGACGACTTTGAGATCATTTATATCAACGATGGTAGCAAGGATCATACACGCGACCTTCTCAATAAGATATCGATCGCCTTTGCCGAGGTTCGGACGATACATTTTTCCAGAAATTTTGGACATCAGCCTGCTGTCACAGCTGGAATCAAATTCGCCACAGGTGCCTATATCATAATCATCGATGCAGACTTGCAAGATCCACCATCTTTGATCCCTCAAATGGTTGAAATGGCTAGATCTGAAAACGCAAACGTGGTCTATGGCGTCAGAAAATCTCGAGATGGCGAGACTTGGTTCAAAAAACAAACCGCCAAAATGTATTACCGGTTGATGAATCATCTTTCGGAAACAAAATTCCCACTGGATACGGGTGATTTTAGATTGATCGATCGAAAGATTGCAGATGTTTTCAATCAAATGGACGAAAAGCATAAGTACATTAGAGGAATTATCAGTTGGATAGGATTCAAACAATTGCCTATTTATTATCATCGTGCCGAACGATTTGCTGGTGATTCGCATTATCCTTTTTCAAAAATGATGCAATTCGCCATGCGAGGGCTTCTCTATTTTTCTAAGAAACCATTGACCCTTGCAACCAATATTGGTCTAGGTTTAGTTTTGCTGACCTTGATGTCCTTGGTCGCGCAATTTGTCAAATGGTACTTGCATCCGGAATCGATGATTATAGGTTGGATGTCTATTTTTACGGCGATTGTTTTTTTTGGAGGTGTGCAATTGCTCACCATCGGGATTCTCGGTTCCTATATCGGTAATATTTTCGATGAGGTCAAGAATCGACCAGAGTATATCGTGGATGAAATTGTTGGATAGTGAAGCGCACAATTCAGTTCTACTCGCTCATTTTATTTCCCATACTGGTTATGGCTTTCTCTTGGATTCGATTCATTAATGAGAAAACCCTTATGGTAGATGGCCATCAGATTCAAAATAGTATTCTACGAAACAGCTTAGTTGTTCTTATTGGAATTAGTTTTGTCATATATATGAAGTCTCTTTGGGAGATTCTATCTGGCAAGCTCGACGTCCATAAAGATGACATCTATCGCATTTCTATATTTTTCCTTATCGTTTCTTTTTTAACGCTGCCATTTTTTAGCAATGATTTTTTTTCATTGCTAGCGTATTCGGATGCTTTTCTCCTTGGAAATAAAATCTTTTCAGACCCAAATTGTATTTCTGATTCGCAATACATTTCATATGTCAGTCCTCTATATCGAACTTTGATATGCAAATATGGGCCATTGATGATTCTAGTAGATGCTGGGTTGATGATGATCGCGAAGTCAAATGTTTGGACCAATTTGTTGGCATTTAAGGTTTTTTATGCACTGATGGCATTCACTTATATTCGAATTTCATTAAAAATTGGCGGAAATGAAGATAACTTTGGATCGAAGCTTTTACTCTTGACGCCCTTGTGGTGGCTTCAAGGCCTTGGACAAATTCACAATGAATTGATAGGTGTTTGTTTTATTTTGGCTGCAATATATCAACTGCAGAAGGGTAGAATCATGTTGGCTTACGTCCTGATTTCGCTTGCCATTTTGTGGAAAATAACCTTTGTTTTTTGCTTTATTATACCTTTATTGTACCAAATTCAGACGTCGAATAAGGTCTTTACCAAGGAGCATATTCTCAGTCTCACAAAAGGTATATTGATTCTCCTATTTTTTGGTTTACGTTTTTATTCTCCTTTGATTGATGATTATCATGAAATTTTAGCGCCTTTCCAAGGACTTGCTTCTGAGAGGCCTTCAAGTACCTGGACGGATATTTTAGCACATGGGATGTTATTGTTTAACTCTTCTTTTGTGGACAATTATAGTCATTTGATTCCAAAGATAAAATGGGTTGGTATGCTGCTTTTTGTAAGTGCTGGGATTCAATATCTTAAGAATTACAAATCAAAAATGAGCGCCTTTTTATTTATTTCTTTGGTGTATTGCGTCGTATTTTTTGTGTATTCGCATCGTTTTCTACCTTGGTACTTGATGTTATTCCCTTTGTTTTTGTGTCATATGCGACGGCTAGATTGGACCAAGTGGCTTTTACTGATGGTCTTTGCATCTAGCTTTCAGGATATCGCTCTTATAGCAGATACAAACTTTTTGCTCGGCCAAATCTTGATGGTTTTATCTACGGTGTTGACTGTTTTACTTACTATATACTCGCTTCCCAGTCGTGTAAAATATGATGATTGATCTTAGACTCTTAGTCGCACCAGCCATATATTTAGTGCTTTCATGGTTCAAATACCTTTGGACTGGATCTATACAAGTTGATGATAATTTTATCTCAAACTATTGGATCAATGTCGGGTTTTATTTCGTTTCTTTTTTCAATATAATCCTTGGTTTTTATCTTTTTAGAAAGGTTTGGATTAGTGGATTTATTGGTAACTGGCTCCAAACAAATCTGGTGCTAGCAATCATTTGTCTGCTTAGTTTGCCTTTGTATAGCAGCGATATTTTTTCAATTCTTAGCTTCGGATCTGAGGAGCTAGTGCATACCAATGTCTATCGCGAATTGCAGATGACAAATAACAATCTATACCATCCATATGTATACCAAATGTATCGCTCAACGCCTTGTGTATATGGACCATTGAACTTGTTCATTGCAAGAATAAGCAATGTTTCGACCACAGATGTGTTATTCAATTTCTGGGGTATCAAATTCGTCTTTTTTGGGTTCCATATCTTGGGTATTTATGCATTGAATCATCTGAAAAAGGTCAAATCAGAATTGTTTTCCAATAAGGGATTAACTTTCTTTTTGTTTTTTCCTCTGGTTTGGATGCAAGGTTGGATACAACTCCACAACGAAGCAATCGCGATTGTTTTTGTGGTATTGGCTGTGTTATCTTTGTATCGATATTCAAATTTATTATTCGCAGCCGTTTTCATTTCCTTGGCCGTTTTGACCAAAATCACATTTGTGGTTTTTTATTTCCTAATTTTATTGTACGTTGTTCAGAATCGCATATTTGCAGCCAAGTTCATTCTTCCAGGGGTTATTTCCATGGGCTGTCTTTTTGGAGGTTATGTTTTTTATATTGATCGTTTTTCAGATATTGTCCTTCCATTCATGACGCTCCAAGAGATGTCAACCCACGGATCGATCAAGGATGTATTTTCATCTGTTTTGAGCGGTTCAAATGTCTTGAATGAGATTCTGATTGTTGTTGATGCATCGATTCTTTTGTTGATACTTTTTGTTGGATTTCGATTTTATAGGTTAAAATCAATTTTGAGCATCAATTCCTTACTTGTTCTATTATCGGTTTTTTTTACGCTCTATTCTCATCGCTTGTTTCCATGGTACCTATTGACTATTGCCGTTCTTTTCCTATACAATATCAGAAACCAAAACCAGTGGAACGTTTACCTGTTTTTTATTTCCTGTTTTTATTGCCTTCAAGATCTAAGTGTTCAGATTCCACATGAATCCATCTGGTTTCATATCAATGTTGGTCTTACGAC
>CANHJR010000118.1 GCA_947461165.1 Saprospirales bacterium
ACCAATTTAATGAACAGTTCAGTCAAATAGAAAAGGTAAAGCAATTTAGACTTATAAACACAGAGTGGACAATAGATGGCGGTCAATTGACACCTACACTAAAACTAAAAAGAAAGGCGATAGAGGCAAACCACTCCATTCTGGTTGAGGATATCTATAAAGATTAAACCCTCTTTGTGTAAAATTCTATTTTATCTTTGTATTCTTGATAAAAATCATTTAAAAACTTAAAAAACCAAATGCGAAGTATAGTCATATTATTCATTGTGATTGCAAGTAGTTCTGCTCGTTCACAGGTCAACACATTTAAAGAAAGTATTTTTTTTGGATTGGGCAAAACTAGTCTTTCAAAAGAAAATGAAAGAAAATTAGATTCCATAATAACTCAACTTGGTGGAACAAAAACATACAACGGAGATATCAAAGGATATACTTGTAGTATTGGATCTAAGTCGATCAATAAAATGATTTCTAATCTTAGAGCCCTCAGCGTATATAACTATCTTATAGATAAAGGGGCTCATAAGGAAAATCTCACCTACATTGGATTAGGATCTACAAATCCGATAGGTAACAATAAAACAGAAAAAGGTCGAATACTGAATAGAAGAGCCGACATAGAACTTCTTCTAGAACTCTCTGATGGTGTGACAAGTGCATCTAACCCTAGAAATAACAGTGAGTATACGGATATAATGTCCAATAAAAACAATTCTGAAAAAAACAACATTGATTTACCATTCCAACCAGCAACCGAACTTGGACCTGAATTTACATCAGGAAATTTATCTGCTGCGACTAGTACTCGAATTAAATCAACAAATGGAATTGTTTTAGATGTAGATAAAAATACATTTATCACAGCCAGCAAAGAGCCTGTCAATCTAGATTTCAAAGATTATTCTCGTAATTCAGAGGTTATTCGCAAAGGTTTACAAACAAAAGGTAACAATTCAGAATATAAGCTGATGTCTGCTTTTAATGTCAGTGTAACGCAAGAATACCAAGATCTTGGTATCAATCCCAATAAACCGCTCCTCGTATACATACCGGGCGAATATGATTCAAATATAGCGCTTTATTCTAATCACAAAAATTGGACTCTAGATACCATAAATAAATTCAAGTATGATGAGTCTAGAAAGGCATATGAAGTATCTGTCATCAATGGTAATCAAATGATAGGATTGTTAAAACCAATAAACAACCTGCCTACAGATACGATTATATATCTTAAAGTGAAAATCAAGGGTCAGAAGCCTGAGAATATTAAGCCATATATTATATATGATGATTGCACTATCGCTGTAGGAAGACATCTAAAAGGTAAATTTTTCATTTTCCCAATAACCAAGGTCAGTGAAACATATCGATTGAGGGCAGCATATACTGATTATTCGTCCAAGACTCCAGAACCATATTCTCTCAATTTTGATGTTAAAAATTTGTTGCCCATCGGAAATGTACCTATGAGAAAAGAAGGTGATATTATAACGATGAAACTTCCAGAAAAGGTGTTCATGAAACAAGAAAAATTGCCTGTTTCATCACTTTGCGAAATGAATAGAGAAATGGAGTCACAAAAATAGAAAAATCGAACTATCAAAATAGGAAGGAGAGTAATAAAATACTCTCCTTTTTATTTTTTATCGAATTGAAAGAAAAGCCTTAAAATTGCAAAAAATCTTAAACTATCAACTATGTATAATCTGCTGAAAGGTAAAAAAGGAATCATTTTTGGAGCTCTAAATGAAGACTCCATTGCATGGAAAGTAGCACTTCGTGCGCATGAAGAAGGCGCAACCTTCGTACTAACAAATGCACCCATTGCGATGCGTCTTGGTGAGATCAATAAATTATCTGAGGTAACAAACGCACCAATTATACCAGCAGATGCTACAAAAAATGAAGATCTTGAAGCATTATTTACCAAAGCTATGGAACATTTGGGAGGGAAAATTGATTTCGTATTACATAGTATCGGTATGAGTATCAATATCCGCAAAAACCGTCATTATGCCGAATCGGTTCACGATGATTTTATCAAAGGTATGGATATATCTGCACTTTCTTTGCATAGAACATTATCCGCTGCATGGAAACTGGATGCGCTTGCTTCGGGTAGTTCTGTACTTTCATTATCATACATTGCGGCTCAGCGAACTTTCCCTGGATATGGTGATATGGCAGATAATAAGTCTTACCTAGAATCCATTACAAGATCATTTGGTTATTATTATGGGAAGAAAAATGGAACGCGAGTCAATTCTATTTCTCAATCGCCAACCAAAACATCCGCTGGAAGTGGAATCGCTGGATTCAATGCATTTTATAACTATGCAGAAAAAATGTCTCCTCTTGGAAATGCAACAGGGATAGAATGTGCTAACTATTGTATAACTATGTTTTCTGACTTGACAAAAAAAGTCACTATGCAAAATCTCTTTCATGATGGTGGATTCTCATACACCGGTGTCAGCGAAGAGGTTATGGAGATGTTCATGGATAAGTAGTTCGTGTTCAAATAGTCCAAATGAACCTTTGACTTGAGTAATTCAAACAAACCGTTTTTAACATCAATTTTTCTCACAGCATTAATTGATATGCTTGGCGTAGGGATTATTATCCCTGTCATTCCAGCGATTTTTTATGCTAAAAGCCCATTGCATTTCCCAGGAATCGAATCACTTGATGAAATTCGATGGACGTATTGCCTCTTAATAGCTTCTTTTTCATTTATGCTATTCTTTGGAGCACCGATCTTGGGTACTTTGAGTGATAAATATGGGAGGAAGAAAGTCATACTAATTTCAATCATTGGTCAAGCATTTGGCTACTCCTTGTTTGGGTTATCGATAAAAATGCAAAACCTACCGCTTCTTTTTCTTTCGAGAATGATTCCTGGTTTTTTTGCTGGAAACTTGTCCGTGCTTTTCTCCGCCATTAGCGATATATCATCCCCTTCTGATAAAGCAAAGAATTTTGGATTAATAGGTATGGCTTTTGGTCTTGGCTTTATATTTGGACCCTTTCTAGGAGGAATACTTTCAGATAATACGCTATGTCCATGGTTTGATCTAACAACACCTTTCATTCTAACGGTAGCATTAACAATAATCAATTTTATCCTCGTTTATTTCAAATTTAAGGAAACGTCTGCGTTTGCAACAGACAACCCGATATCCTTGTCCAAAGGATTTAGAAATATAAAAACGGCAATCAAATCTGACAATCTGAGAGTGCTATTTAGTATTTCCTTTTTAAATACCCTTGGTTTTACATTTTTTACACAGTTTTTTTCCGTATTCATGTTTCAAAAGTTTCGAGTTGATAACCGAATAATTGGATATATATTTTTATGGGTGGGGCTTTGGCTAATTTTCACTCAAGGATATCTTGTTCGAAAAGTCTTCAATACTATTCCTGCAGAAAAAATTCTAAAGTGGTCTATGCTTAGCCTTGGGTTAAGCATCATTTTCATTTCAATTCCTAATTTTATTGCTGGCATTCTAGCCTGTAATTTTTTTATTGCAATTAGTCAAGGCTTGAACTCTCCCAATTTATTGTCTCTAGTTTCTAAACAAGCTAGTTCTAATCAACAAGGTGAAATCTTAGGCATTAATCAGAGTATGCAATCATTAGGACAATTTATTCCTCCAATTATTGTTGGCTTTTTTGGTGAACATTTACAGTCATTTCCAATGATTGTCGGAGGTGGTGTTATTTGTTTTGCTTGGCTACTATTCAATCTCTCTTATAAAGCTTCTACAGCAAATCAAATGAAACAAAATGACTAAACTATCAGTCAACATAAACAAAGTAGCTACTATACGAAATGCACGCGGTGGCTTAAGTCCTGACGTCTTGCAATTTGCAAAAGATTGTTATGAATATGGTGCGGATGGCATTACGGTTCACCCAAGACCTGATGAACGACATATTCGAAATAAAGATGTTCGAGACTTATCAAAAATTTTTCCAAAGTTAGATTGTGAGTTTAATATTGAAGGTTATCCTGACGAAAGATTGATCAATTTGGTCCTAGAAAGCAATCCAACACAAGTGACCTTAGTCCCAGATCCACCGGGTGTTCTGACATCTGATAGTGGTTGGGATACAATCGAGCATTATGAATTTCTAAAACCCATCATTTCTAAATTTCAAGAAGCTGGAATTCGTGTTTCATTGTTTATGGATACTGATATCTCTATGCTGTCTAGAGCAAAAGAACTTCAAACGGATAGAATAGAATTTTACACAGGAGAATTTGCAAAACAATATCCACTAGACAAAGCGTACTCTATAAAACATCTCAAATCCGCTTATGAGCATTGCCAGATGATAGGTTTGGATGTAAACGCTGGGCATGATTTAAGTCTTGACAATCTGAAATTCTTCAAAGAAAACCTACCGATGACCAAGGAGGTTTCGATAGGACATGCGTTGATTTCTGATTGCTTATACTTTGGACTACAAAATGTCATACCCATGTATAAGCGTTTACTTGTTTAGTTTAGATACATTCGTTTCCTGTTTTGGTCTATATTTGCATCACAAGCAATTAACAACCTAGAATTACAACAATTATCATGAGAATATTAAGAACAATTTGGGGTTTGTACACATTTGTGGTTCTAGCTGTTGTCGTGCTTACGACCGCACTATTTATTTGGACGACAGTTCTGCTATTTGGTAAAAAAGCATATAATTTAAATCTATTCTATAGTCAAAAAATCGGCTGCAACCTTATTTGCTTGTTTAGTTTTATATTTATTCGAATCAAAGGCAGAGAACACTTCAAAAAAGGAGAAGGAAATGTCATCATAGGCAATCACAATTCAAATTACGACATATTTGTAAACTCTACAACACTTCCATGGCATTCTGTGTTTTGTTTTCTTTCGAAGGCAGAATTAGGTAAAGTGCCTGCTTTCGGAATTATTGCAAAAAACCTTACAGTACTTGTGGATAGAAGCAGCATGACCTCTCGAATGAAGTCGATGATTAGAATGAAGGATATTTTAAAGAGTGGTAAGTCCGTTTGGATCTTTCCAGAGGGCACACGAAATAAAACCAAT
>CANHJR010000119.1 GCA_947461165.1 Saprospirales bacterium
AGATATCGTGCAGGAAAGCCTCATGAAATCTGTGACAAAGTTCAAAGCTAATCATGGCTCCGCAATTCTAATGAGCGTGAAAACAGGTGAAATAAAAGCGATGGCCAATATCGGTCAATCCAAAAACGGAGAGTATGGAGAAATATATAACTGGGCTATAAACGAGCGATTGGAACCGGGATCTGTTTTCAAGTTAGCATCTGTTATGGCACTTATAGACAATGGATATGCTGACATCAACACGCAGGTGAATTTAGAAAATGGTCAAACCAAATATTCTGATCGCATCATGAAGGACGACCATGTTGTCCCAGGCACTGTTTCCTTAAAGCGTGCATTTGAATTATCAAGCAACGTGGGCATTTCAAAGTTGGTCGTTCAGAATTTTGGAAAGAAAAAGGAGGAGTTCTATGAATTTCTTGAAAAAATCCATCTTACAGAGTCCTATGGGATTGACCTAAGCTGCGAGGATCAACCAATCTTGGCTAAACCAAAAGATTGGAATCCAGTGACGTTGCCTTGGTTGTCGACTGGCTATGAAATCCGACTAACCCCATTACAGACTTTAGGATTGTATAATGCTGTTGCAAACAATGGCGTCTTAATGAAACCATTTATAGTCAAAGAAGTAAGGGACAACGACAAAATTATAGAAAACTATAAGCCACAAATTTTAAACAAAGAAATATGCAAACCATCCACTATTGCGGCTGTTCGAGCGATGCTAGAAGGGGTGGTGGATAGTGGCACTGCTAGTGGAATAAAGAATGACAAATATCGCATTGGTGGTAAAACGGGAACCAATCAGCTCGTTTCCGGCAAAAAGTTTAGTTCAGACAACTATCAAGCTAGTTTTGTTGGATTCTACCCAGCAGATAACCCCGTCTATTCGTGTATCGTAGTTATCAATCGTCCTAATAAATATATTGGGTATCACGGTAGTGAATGCGCCGCACCAGTATTCAAAGATGTGATTGACAGACTTTATGCCACCGATATTAGCATTCACCCTAATTTAGAAATGGACAAGAATAAAACGCTATTCCTTCCATCCTTCGCAGGAGCGAAACGCGAAATTGAAAAAATTGCGAACTTCTTCGACTGGAATCTCATGAAATCATCCGTTCATTCAGACTGGGCAGTAGCGACTGCTGTTCGACATCATCTTGTGATGCGTCCATCATTTGTACAATCAAAAAACAGAATGCCCAATGTCACTCAAATGAGCCTCAAAGATGCCATTTATTTATTGGAATCTATGGGCTTACAAGTATATGTCGAAGGTAAAGGAAAAGTTCGAAATCAAAGTATTCGAGCTGGCGAGGTTATAAACCGTGGAACTCAAGTAAAATTATATCTCAGCTAAAATGATGGACGCAAAAAAGCTTCTCAGCGCTATTTCCTATATTGAGCAACATGGATCTGTGGAATCACCGCAAGTGAATTCGATTGTCTTTGATTCTCGAAAGGTGACTGCTAATGATATTTTCGTAGCTACACATGGAACTCAGGTTGATGGCCATCAATACATTGATAAGGCAATAGACTTGGGTGCAAAGATTATTATTTGCGAAGAATTACCCGCCACATTGAATCCTGAAATTGCCTATTATCGTGTGAAAAGCTCACAAGAATCGTTAGGTATTTTAGCATCTACATTTTATGACTTTCCGACTCAAAAACTAAAGGTAATTGGTGTAACTGGAACCAATGGGAAAACATCTACTACATCGATGCTGTACCAATTATTCACCAATCTTGGATACAAAGTTGGGCTTCTATCTACCATCGATATCAAAATCGCTGGCGAAGTCACTACAGCGACACATACCACACCAGATGCGATCTCTATCCAAGCCAATATGGCTCGCATGGTCAATGCTGGATGCACGTATTGCTTTATGGAAGTAAGCAGTCATGCTATAGATCAGCAGCGTATTGCAGGAATACAGTTCTGCGGTGCGGTGTTCACAAACATCACACATGATCACCTAGATTACCATAAGACATTCGCCAACTATATTCAGGCCAAAAAGAAGTTTTTCGACGACTTGACCCCCAGCAGTTTTGCCTTGGTCAATCTTGACGACAAGAACGGTAAGATCATGATTCAGAACACGAAAGCAAGAACCAAAACATTTTCCATGCGCTCTGCTTCTGACTATCAAGTTCGTATTATAGATATGTCGAAATCCGATATGACCATCAAAATAGATCAACACGAACTTATTTTAAAAATTGTCGGGGAATTCAACGCTTACAATGCTTTGAGCGCCTATGCAGTAGCAGTTGAACTTGGAATGCCTAGAGAAGAAATACTGATTCAACTCTCCAAAATAGCTCCAGTCGAAGGACGTATGGACATCATCGTTTCTGCCAAAGGCAATGTCACAGGAGTCATAGACTATGCGCATACACCAGATGCCGTGGAAAAAGCACTCGTCGAAATAGGCAAAATGCGAAAAATAGGTAAAATCATAACTGTGATCGGATGCGGTGGCAATAGAGATCAAACCAAAAGACCGATCATGGCAAAATTAGCAACAAAATTTAGTGATCAAGTCATTCTCACATCAGACAATCCGAGAAATGAAGATCCAAAAGCAATCATACAAGAGATGAAAAGTGGTTTACTGCCTGATGAATCTAAAAAATCCATAACGGTGGTCGATCGTCGAGAAGCTATCAACACAGCATGTATGCTTGCAGAACCCAATGATATTATTGCATTGATAGGCAAAGGACACGAAAAATATCAAGAAATCAATGGTGAAAAAATTCCATTCGATGATAAGTCTGAATTACAAAACGCTATGAACATTCATATCCACGAAAACTAGGAACTATGCTATATCATTTATTCACTTGGTTACATCAAAACTGGCATCTTCCAGGAGCCAATTTGTTCAATTATATCACCTTTCGAGCAAGTATGGCTGTATTTGTCAGTATTTGGATTATGGTATTCAATGGTGAAAAATTCATTCAATGGCTTCGAGCAAAACAAATTGGTGAGACTGTGCGTGAACTTGGTCTTGAAGGCCAAAAAGAAAAATCAGGAACACCTACCATGGGAGGCATTTTGATTATTGCTTCTGTTATTATTCCAACCTTGCTATTTGCAAATCTCACAAATGTATATGTGTGGATGCTCATCGTGGTTTCATTATGGCTTGGAGGCATTGGATTCTTGGATGACTATATCAAGGTATTTCGAAAAAACAAAGAAGGCTTGTCTGGCAGGTTTAAGATTGTTGGGCAAATTGGTGTCGGAATTTTTGTTTCTGCTATGATGTATTTTCATCCTGAGATCAAGGTTCGCGATATGGATCAATTATATATTTATACGCTTCAAAACGGAAAGATCAATGACCAATATCATCCGATAAAAGTAGAAAACAGCCGCGAAATAATCAAAGGTAAAGGCTACGAAAAAGATGGTCTCTACTATACTCACGATTCTAAAACATTGCTTACAAATCTTCCATTCATCAAAGGCAACAACTTCAACTATGATAGATTGTTTGAATGGATTGGGGTTCACCCCAAGTGGTATTTCATACCTTTCGCATTGATTCTTATTTTCATCATTACTGCTGTCTCAAATGGTGCTAATATCACCGATGGGATTGATGGGCTTTGTGCGGGGACATCTGCTTTGGCTGGTGTAGCAATAGCTGTTCTTACCTATGTCACAGGGAATGTCATCTTCTCTGACTATCTCAATATCTTGTATATCCCAAACATTGGAGAACTAGTCATATTCGTTTCGGCATTTATAGCTGCTTGCGCTGGCTTCCTATGGTGGAATAGTTATCCTGCCCAAATTTTCATGGGAGACACTGGCAGCTTAGCACTAGGAGGCATTATTGCAACACTTTGCATCATCATTCGAAAGGAACTTTTGATGCCAATTCTCTGTGGAATCTTTCTTGTCGAGAACTTATCGGTTATAATCCAAGTAACCTATTTCAAATATACCAAGCGAAAATTTGGTGAAGGTAGACGTATATTTTTGATGTCTCCACTGCACCATCATTTTCAGAAAAAAGGAATTCACGAAGCCAAAATTGTCGCACGATTCTGGATTATAGGAATTCTATTGTCATTGCTCACCATTGTATTTCTGAAAGTTAGATAATCGTATAGAAGATGAAGCGACTTGTAATTTTAGGAGCAGGCGAAAGCGGAGTTGGATGTGCCATATTGGCTCAAAAACAAGGCTATGATGTATTTGTATCAGACTTTGGTACGATCAAAGCACCTTATATTGAGGAATTAAACAGTTATCATATTCCATTTGAATCGGGTCAGCATACAGCGGAGAAAATCCTAAATGCCGATCTCGTTATGAAAAGCCCTGGTATACCTGATAAGGCTCCAATCATTTCTTTAATTAAAGACAAAAAAATACCAGTTGTATCTGAACTCGAATTTGCACATCCATTTTGCAAAGGGAAAATCATTGGTATTACTGGAAGCAACGGCAAAACGACCACAACCAATCTTCTTTATCATATCTTTTCTCACGCTGGCTTGAATGTTGGAATGGCTGGCAACGTCGGCATCAGTTTTGCCAAAATGATTGCCTTGGATCCAAAAGATTTCTACATCCTAGAAATCAGTAGTTTCCAGCTGGATGACATTCAAGATTTCAAATGTGACCTTTCAATATTGCTCAATATTACTCCCGATCATCTGGATAGGTATGAATACAAAATGGAAAACTATGTACATAGTAAATTTAGAATAACCAATCATCACAATTCGGAGAACATATTGATTTATTGTGCAGATGATCAAGAAACAATACAATACCTAAAAGCTAATCCACTTGAATCGAAGCTTATTCCTTTTTCAATAGAAAAAGAATTGCCAGAAGGTGGCTATATCTCAGAAAATAATCTTAAAATCAATTTCAACCAAAATATTTTTCAAATGACAACACAAGAATTGACCATCAAAGGAAAACACAATCAGCACAACTCTCTTGCCGCTGGTATCGCAGCAAAGGCCTTCGACATCAAAGATAATGCCTTGCGTGAAGCATTCATGACATTCAAAT
>CANHJR010000120.1 GCA_947461165.1 Saprospirales bacterium
AGAAATCGATCAAATTCTCCGTCAAATTAAGATATTATACTACGAGAAGGTAAGTAAGGTATTGATGGAAAATCTCCGGCAAGAAATAGGTGAAGAAAAAGCGCTCACGGAGAAAGCCATGAAGCACCTTCAAATCCAACAGGCATTCATACAATATTTCCGAAAGGAATTGGGTAATGAAATTCAATATGTGGTGAGAAAAAGGCATTGATGATTGTTTGAAATCTAAATATTTTATCAGTTTAAACCCAAAGAAATTGAATTGTCTGCGCCCTCGAATATAAAGATATCAAATCCCCCATTTAATCCAATATTTATACTGCTATTTAACTATTTATCTTTACTTTTGCACCGCGAATTGAAGGCAGATAGTTAAATTTTTAATAATAAATGGATTGTAATAGATTGATTTTCAAAATTTTGTTCAGTGTTCTCTTGAGTGCAAATGTACTTGCATCTGAAACACATACTGCACCAGAATCTACTGCCAATTCGCACACCGAAGGATCCACATCTCACGTGACAACGGCTTCTCCTTCTGAGTCCCATCACCATGAAATCAAGTCCGACCAAGGATATGATCCTGTAGCGTTCATTATGCACCACATTGCTGATGCCAATGAGTTTCACATTTTAGGTGATCTCACATTACCACTACCTGTCATTATTTACAATAAGTCAAATCAAACTTGGTTTACATCGATGTCTAGCGCCTTTCATTCGCACCACGGCGAAGGTGAAGAAGAAGTCAATGGATATAAAATGACTGGAAGCAGAGTAAAAGCAATTGATAACTCGCAAATTATTGATTTTTCGATTACAAAAAACGTATTCGCGATGTTGATGGGTGTTGCTATTCTTTTATTTGTATTTTTAAAGGCAAGTAGTGCCTACTCCAAACGTGAGAATATGGCGCCGAAAGGTCTTCAGGCTTATATGGAACCTCTTGTACAATTCATTGCGCACGACATTGCAAGAGAAAATATTGGCAAAAACTACATGAAATTTACACCATATCTTGTTTGTGTGTTTTTCTTTATTTTGATCAACAACCTTTTGGGATTAATTCCAATATTCCCTGGTAGCGCAAACGTTTCAGGAAATATATCATTTACATTTGTACTTGGTTTTATATCCTTTATACTTATAAATGTTTTTGCAAAAAAAGACTACTGGCATCATATTTTTGCTGTACCAGGTGTTCCGAAGCCGTTGTTGTTGATCTTGACACCGATTGAGGTGATCGGTATGTTTATCAAACCAGCGTCTTTGATGCTTAGGTTGTTTGGCAATATTACTGGAGGACATATTGCCGTTTTGAGTATTGCTTCGATGGTATTTATACTTGGAAAGGTAGGCACAAGTATCGGTGGATCCATAGCTGGTGGTGTTATCGCTATTCCCCTTTTGATCTTTGTCAATGCAATGGAATTGTTCGTTGCGTTTTTGCAAGCTTATGTATTTACTTTGCTTAGCTCTATATTTATCGGGATAGCACAAGAAGAACATCATTAGAATATAAACTTATTTATAAAAGAAATTTCATTAACCCCTAAACAATAAAAAAATGACAGGAATTGCAGCAATTGGATGTGGACTAGCGGCTATAGGCGCTGGAGTAGGAATCGGAATGATCGGAGGTAAAGCCGTAGAAGGCATTGCACGTCAGCCGGAAGCAGCAGGAGAGATCAGAGGTGCGATGATCATCGTAGCAGCCCTTGTAGAAGGTGCAGCTTTGATCGCGATTATCTTCTCTTTCTTGATGAAATAATCCACCCCCAAACAAAACAAAATGAGGAGATTGGGATTGCCGACTCCTCATTTTAATTTCGTTAGAAAAAGAACCAATGAAATACCCAAGACTCAGCGTCATATCTTGAAAAATACAAACAACGAGTCCCATTATAATTAATAACTAATAATTAGAAAATATGTTTTTTTTATTTGATCCAATTAGCCTCATACAACCTGATCTAGGATTTTCATTCTGGACAGCATTGGCATTCGTTTGTTTTTGGATAATTGCTGGAAAATTTGCAATCAAACCAATTGTAAATTCTATCGAAACACGAAATCAAAAAATTGAAGACGAATTGTTGTCTGCTCAAAAAGCAAAACAAGAATTTGAAGAGTTAAAATCAAAAAACGATGACCTCATCAAAGAAGCTCGTGAAGAAAGACAGCGGATGATGGCTGAGGCCAAAGTGGATATTGATTCTTTTCGATCGTCAGAAATGCAACGCGCCAAGGACGATGCTACAAAACTGATCGCTTCTGCAAAAGTTGAAATCGAAACTCAGAAAAAAGCAGCTCTAAACGAGGTAAAAAAAGAAGTTGGCAATCTATCTATCCAAATTGCAGAGCAATTGGTAAAAGAAAAACTTACAGGCGACTCCGCTCAGCAGAGTTTGATCAATAAACTAGTTAATGAATCAATAGCAGCAAACTAAGATATGGCTATTCTAAAAACAAGTATACCTTATGCCAAAGCGCTTTTTGAGCTCGCTAAGGAGAAAAATATGGTGACTGATATCAAATCAGATACGCAATCGCTCGCACAGGCGATAGATAAAAGCACCGAATTTGCTGATTTTATTAGCAATCCAATAGTATCAAGTACGGACAAAACCACTACCCTAGCAAAACTATTCGGTGGAAAAATAAAAACAGAAACCTCCAACTTTCTAAACATCCTCGTTTCGAAAGGAAGAATATCTGAATTGAAGTCGGTATGTGAAGCCTTTCAGGAAATGGCCAACAAAGAATCAAACACATATCAGTTGAAGCTGACAACGGCCACTCATATATCGGATGATGCAAAAAAACAAATTGCCGAAAAGTCATTGGGCGATGCCAAATTCGAAATTGAAACGATAGTAAACCCCGAAATCCTCGGTGGATTCATCCTCGAATACGACAATAGAATGCTAGATCAGAGTATTTCAACAAAGATCAATACATTCAAAAAAAATATCCTTAAATAATTTTTATACCAAAATTAGAACAAAATAAATTCAAAATATGTCATCAGCAGTAAGACCAGACGAGATTTCGTCATTGCTCAAAGAACAGATTTCTAACGTAAACCTTTCATCATCCATGCAAGATGTCGGTACCGTCCTTCAAGCGGGTGATGGTATTGCACGTATATATGGACTCAACAATGTACAAGCAGGAGAACTTGTAGAGTTTGAAAATGGTACACTTGCCATTGCACTGAACCTAGAAGCAGACAACGTTGGAGTTGTATTGCTCGGTGCACTAGACGGTGTGGGTGAAGGTGACAAATGTAAGTCTACCGGAAAAATCGCATCTATCAAAGTAGGTGAAAGCATCGTAGGTCGAGTTGTCAATACACTAGGTCAACCAATTGATGGCAAAGGAGCTATAGAAGGTGAGCTATTTGATATGCCATTGGAAAGAAAAGCACCCGGTGTTATCTTCCGTCAGCCAGTAACGGAGCCACTTCAAACAGGTATCAAGGCTATTGACTCTATGATTCCGATCGGAAGAGGTCAGCGTGAGTTGATCATTGGTGACCGCCAGACTGGTAAAACATCGGTGGCTATTGACACGATATTAAATCAAAAAGAATTCTACGAAAAAGGCGAGCCTGTATTTTGTATATATGTCGCTTGTGGTCAGAAATCTTCTACGGTGGCTAACATCGTAAGAACATTGGAAGAACACGGTGCTATGGCTTATACGACAGTAGTCTGTGCTTCTGCTGCAGATCCTGCTCCACTACAATTCTACGCACCATTTGCAGGTTGTGCCATTGGTGAATATTTTAGAGATACAGGAAGACCAGCATTGATCATTTATGATGATTTGTCTAAGCAAGCTGTTGCATATCGTGAAGTATCTCTTCTTCTCAAGCGTCCTCCGGGTCGTGAGGCATATCCAGGTGATGTATTTTTCCTTCACTCTAGATTGCTAGAAAGAGCTGCAAAAGTGGTTGTAGATCAGAATGTAGCTAAAAACATGAATAACCTGCCGGATTCCCTGAAAGACAAGGTAAAAGGTGGTGGTTCATTGACCGCTCTTCCTATCATTGAAACACAAGCTGGTGACGTATCTGCGTATATCCCAACCAACGTGATTTCAATTACAGATGGTCAGATATTCCTAGAATCAAACCTATTTAACTCTGGTGTACGTCCAGCGATCAACGTCGGTATTTCAGTATCTCGTGTCGGTGGTAATGCTCAGATCAAGAATATGAAAAAAGTTTCAGGTACACTCAAGTTGGATCAGGCACAATATCGTGAATTGGAGGCATTCTCTAAGTTTGGATCAGACCTAGATGCCGCAACGAAGTCCGTATTGGACAAAGGAATTCGGAACGTGGAAGTATTGAAACAAGATTTGTTCAGTACCCTTTCAGTTGAAAAGCAAATAGCCATTGTTTACTTAAGTTCAAACAATCTATTGAAGAATATTCCAGTCAACAAAATTCGTGCTTTCCAGGCTGAGTTTTTTGAGGTATTGGAAAAGTCTCATGCGGATGTTTTAGCATCGCTTCGTACAAAACCAATCGATGAAGTTGCACCATCTGTTGTAGAAATAGCGAACAAAGTGATGAAAAATTATGAAGGATAAGATTTGACAACGCACTATTGCATTTCAAAATTTATCATATTCAACAAAAAAACCTGCAACCAAATAACTGAGTACTAAACTATGGCTGGATTAAAGGAAGTAAGAGAACGAATCAAATCGGTCAAATCGACACAGCAAATTACCAAGGCTATGAAATTGGTATCTGCATCCAAGTTGAAAAAAGCAACTGGGCAGATAACACAAATGCGTCCATATGCTGAGAAATTGCAGGATGTCATGAACAATATCATGGCGACAACAGATATGTCTGAATTGTCTCTTGGGTTCAACGATGTTCGTCCTATCAATAATATATTGATCATTGTTTTCACATCTGATAGAGGTCTATGCGGTGGATTCAATGCCAACCTATTGAAGACGGCAAGACGCGTCGTATCTCAAAAATACAGTCATCTAGATGCGAAAAGCATCACCATTCTTCCTATTGGGAAAAAAGCGC
>CANHJR010000121.1 GCA_947461165.1 Saprospirales bacterium
ACCAGAATCAAAAAAGAAACCCATTTCTGATTATTTCGAAAAATAATCTAACCATTGACGGTGACTATCATCTTCAAATTGAATTTCTATCAATCTCTTTTTGCCTTCATTCTCATTGAGTTCAGAAATCATGGCATCTAGCTCCGTTAGATTGTGTATGCATACATATTCAAGCTTTACCATTTTTGCAATATGTTCAAAAGAGAAATCATGTCTCGTCAAGACGTCATTTTGACCTTGAAGATCATGGATGTTATCAAAAATCATTCCTCCTTTGTTATTGAATATCAATATATTGATTGATTTTATTAAATGTGTCGAATGAAATGCATTCATTTCATATAAAGCAGAAACATCCCCTAAAACGACAACGAAGTTTTTTGATTCATTTTTGGCCTGCCATCCTATTGCCGTGCTCAGGACACCATCAATTCCACTTACGCCACGATTGACATAGTGCTTGATATTTGGCTTAAAATTTGACCATGAAGCATACCGAACCAGACTGGAATTCCCCCAAAACACACTGGTATTATTACTTGTTTTTTTAAATATTTGAAAAAGGACGGACCATTCTTTGAAAATATTCTTTTCAAAGAATGATTCATGTTTTTTCGATACGAATTCAACGGACTCAATCCATTCATTCTGAAAATCAATACAATTTGATTCCCTCTTGAGCAAATTCTTCAAAACCTTTGTCTCCTCGGACTCTATGCAAATGTAATTGGATGAAATAGCATCCCATTTTCTTGAATATGGTGCAATGTCAATATGCAAGATATTAGGTATTGATTTAAAATAAGCTCTTGCTGCTTTTGAAATCATTTGATTTCCAATTGTAATAATGGTTTTTACCTTAGGAAGTTGATCCCTATATGTATGAATCAGCTTGTCAAAATAATCAATCGACTGAGATAGATGAAGATTGGTTTGAATTTCGTTGACGACAAGCCATTTGTTTTCATTTATTCCTTTTTGCAATAAATTTGATATCTCGACCCCTGTATTCTCTATGGTATTATACACCATAATATTGCCTTCACAATGGAAATTCGGATTTGATTGTGGGAGTTTAAAAGCATTGTTTTCTTCAACTAGATTGAAATGATAATTGCCTAAAAGATTATCTACATTCATAAGAGGTTCTGAAAAAGGCATATTGATATGAATAGGTCCTCGAAAACGAACATTAGTTATAAAATGGTACATTTTTTGGAAAATTGCCTCTGCTCTTTCCAATGTGATCGTTTCTTCAATTTCCAACTCAAGATTGACAAAGTTTCGAAAAATACCTTGCTGAATGATCGTCTGATTTTCTCCGCAGTTCACCAAGCTTTTGGGCCGATCCGCAGTCATCGCTATTATAGGAATACGCTCATAAAATGCTTCGGAAATCGCTGGGGCTAGATTGAGCGCTGCTGATCCAGAAGTAGTTACGATAGCTGTTGGTTTAGAGCTGGCTCTCGAAATGCCCAATGCAATAAAACCAGCCGAACGCTCATCAATAACGGAGATAAGATTGAATCCAGCGTTTTTAAAAGAAATAATCAATGGAAGGTTTCTAGATCCAGGACAAATAACAATATCGATAATGCCAACCTGTTGAAAGAAGGACACGAGATATTGGATACTCTTTTTTGAAGATATTTGCATTAGCTATTGAGCATTTTCAGAGTCAAATTTACGATATCATTTGACGATATACTATTGATTGCATTGGTGTATTTAGATTTCTTTTTATCGTCCAACTTGCCGAACTTTGAAACTGGAAGATTAGGGAAAATAGTATGGTCGGGGAATATTGAATATTCAAAAGGCTGTTTGAATGCTCCAAAACCAAGAATAGGATGAGTTGTTCCCCAAATTGTTATGACAGGAATATTATAATTGGCAGCTAGATGTCCATTAGCGCTATCCATAGCGACCATAACATCTAGTGTTGAAATTAGAAATAGTTCCTCGGAAAAGGAAAAACAATCGATCACTATTTTACAGTTATCTACCTTTCCAAAGTGGGTCAAGCTTTTCTCTCGTTCTTGACTTCCATTACCAAAAATCAAAAATTCACAATCTATTGTAGCACTTATCTGCACCATAACTTCAGCCATTTTTTTGAGATCGTATTGTTTGGATTCAAACTTTGCAAATGGAGCGATCCCAATAATCTTTTTTAATTTATTATTGATAACTCGTGACAAAAAAACTGGCTTCAAATCCAATACAAATCCTGAATTTCTTATCACATCTGCATATCGATCAATTACTGGTTGCAATTCTTTGAGCTGTTTTGGTTTGTCGAGTATCGCTATTGTGGTCAAGTCTCGAAATTTGTTTACAGCGTGTATTTTGAATCCTATGATCGACAAAAGAAAAGTTATGAGTTTCGATCGGATGACAGAATGTAAATCGCATACAATCTTGGTATTGATCTTTCGTAATGTCTGAACCGCGATAACTAAATCTTGAAGTCGAATCTTTCCTCCCTTTGGGTTAATGGCAATGAGCCTCACATTACCTAATTTTTCAAAAATCGGAAAAAATTGTTTTTTTGTTAGAAAATGAATAGTTAATTCAGGATGTTGTTCTTCCAAATTGATGAGCAATGGCAACGTCATCGCCACATCTCCTATAGATCCCAATCTAATTATTATTAAATTAGAGGCCATGAGTCTTTCTTAGAACAGGATTTAAATCAAGGTCATTATACATTTTGACTTGACGATATACTTTAAATATGGTATTTCCTTCGTTAAGTTCTTCAATAAATTGTTGAATTGCAGTAACTAAATCAGACTTCTGTTTTTGCAGTAACTCTAATTTTTGGTTATAGATTATTCGGTTGGCTTCGATCAAATTTTCTCTATTTACTTCTATTTGCATGTGGTATATCTTCAATGCCAAAATGGATAGCCTATCAAGTGACCAGGCTAAACTCTCCGTATTGAGCCTTGCACCTGATTTTACTTTGACATTGCTAAAATGTGCTAAATAAACATCGTCAATTTGCTCAACAAGATTGGTACGTTCTTGATTTAACTTGTCAATTTTGTTCTTAAAATAACGAATTTCCTCCCCTGAGATATTTGGATTTCGTACTTCGTCTTCTGTATGCCACTGCACAGTATCAATCCAAGACTTATAATGAAATATTTTTTCAAATTCTTGCAGTGTCGGAGATTGAATATAATCTTGTTCTATGTCGTTCAAGACGTGATAATCACGAATTGCAGATTCGAAAACCGCATAGATAGTTTCTATATTGAGCATAAATGCAAAGATAAGATGATATCTTAATTCACTATGGCACAAAAAAGCCAACACGAATTCAGGTTAACATATTTAATGGAGAACAAACGAACTTTTATTTTAGTTGTAAAAATAATTGACAATAAAATCGGCAATGTGAAAATCGTAGAAAAAAGAGACTGCAAAATCTCAAACTATTCAACTTTAATTTGAATGACAAACACCAGATGATTCTCAGAAGACTTCTGATAAATTCCATACCTACAAACAGATTCAAAAGCCAATGAAGATAGACATATACCAAGGCTAAAATTTCAAAAAATGACAGCATGATATCCATCATTTTAAAAACAAGATAGGCTTTATTCACCATTGCTTTTCTCATTTTCACTTTCAAAGATTCCGAGATGAATTTGTATTTAGATAAAAAAATTAGATTTTAATCAAAAACACATTCACCTTTTGCGTCCGAGTAAATTCTAACAATTCTAAAAAAATTCACGATCTTTGTTGAATTCGATTTAAAACTAAAAATGAAAATAACAATAACACTGGCTCTGATTGTAATCAATATGTTCGCATTTGGACAAGTACCTTCCAGCCAAGTTTCAAATTATGTTGAAACAGAATCTAAAGCTTGGAAAATTAGTTTTTCGGTCAATGTTCCAACTTCTTCCGATAGTGGGATTGTTGTCATATCGAATAATCCAATTGCTTTAAGCCAGACATTTTCAGACAAAGTATACAAAATAGGTGAGCGAATAAACCCTTCATTGAAAGTAGTAACAAAGTTTCAAAAAGGAACGCAATCGTTCACCTTGAAAGCATTATCGGCCAACACGACATATTATTTAGGATTTCTTTCATTTAACAACAAATCGAATGTTGTCAATTACAGAAAATCAGATGTTTATTCAGTTAAAATAACAACCAAGGGTAAGAATTATGGCAATTACTACAAGAGCCTTGACACGAATAGAGCAGTTTTTCTATCACAGTTGACCGCCTTGCTGCAAAACCATACAATGAGACCATATGTGGACTTTAGAGATATAGCTGTGGAATGCCATGAGCGAGATACCTTTTTCAAGGATAGTTCCAAAAAGTATGTGATTTGTGACTATTCTGATCAAATTGCGATTTATAACAGTCCGTTTTCCTTTTCCAAAACAAATTTCAATAGAGAACATACCCTTCCAAAAAACTGGATGAATTTCAAATTCCAATCAAATGATTCTCTTGAAAATGTTCCAGAAGGTGCGGATCATCACAATCTAACCTTTGCTGAAGCCAATGTCAATAGCGCCAGAAGCGATTATGCTATGGATATTGTCACAAGCAATATTGTCAATTATGGAAAAGCTAAATTGAACAATAGTAGTACCTTTTCGCAACGAAGATTTGAACCACAAGATAAATACAAGGGAAATGCGGCAAGATGCAAATTTTATACCATGCTGGCCTATAATGGTATAAATAATAAAATTTGGGGATTCAAAAAAGACTTAAAAGCGAATGCGCAATACCAGCTTCAAACCATACTTAAAACCTGGGCTAGGAATGATACGCCTGATAATATTGAAATAGCGCGACACGAATGGATTGCGGAAGTCCAAGGCAGCAGAAATCCATTCATTGATTTTCCTGATTGGATCGATTGTATAAACTTTGATGATATTACACAGCTAGCTACCTGCAAAATTGCGACGGTGCCCACAACCTCAATCAATATTCTAGAAAGACA
>CANHJR010000122.1 GCA_947461165.1 Saprospirales bacterium
ATTATCTTGTCAAATACAAATTGATTGTAATAAAAAGCATTGTCTATTTTTAGTTCATTAAATGAGAAACGACTAATCATTTGCCTATTTTCAGGAATAGCGGACAAAATATTTGTGATAAAGCTCTTAACCTTTACTTGGTAACTTTCTGTAATATCAACCCAGTTCGGATCCAGAGAAAAACAATATCTTTCCTTTCCTTTGAGATCGTCATGTATGGTTGAATTCGGTTGATAAGGTTTGTAATACCTTTTGAGAGGCATCTTCTGAATATCCTCTCCATAGAAAGCAATAGCAGAGGCCAGAAATTGATCAAAATTCCAAGAAATAGCATATCGCCGACCAGTAATTGGATTGATTATTCCGGAGGAAATTTGACTGGCGCTAGATCTTTCATCTCGAATTAGAATAAAATCAAGGTTTCTATCTAAACATTCCTTGGCTAAGGCTATCGCAGCGATACCGCCACCCACAATTGCTATCAATTTATATCGATTTGAAATGCAAAAGTATATCAGATAAAACCAAACTCTTCGATCAATATCTCATCCAACAATTCCTACCAAATCGAGATCCTGATACTTCATGCAAGGCTATTGCTTTATTTTGAATTAAATTTGTAGCATTTAAAGCAAATCAAACATGGATCCAATTGAAGAAGTTAAATCATATTCAAATAATTCTAATTCTGCTAGAAAACAAGCAGAGGTGATAGAAAAGTCTCCAGATAGCCTTGGGGTATTGTTTAAACGCAGCTTACCAATACTTTTGTTAGTTGCCTTATTGGCATTTCTTAATTGGTTCTGGAATACAAGTTGCAGTCCGAAGGCCAGTGCATTACCAGCTGTCCAAACAAATCCAGCATTAAGCCCTGATAGTTCTGTGCACTAAATCCAATAGTGGAAAATCATTTTGTCTGAATTTAAACTTTTCTTTAGTTTTTGGAGTTTAACAAGTAATAAATTTTTAAAAGTGAAAAAAATTATAACACTCATCGCCTTCTTTCTAGTCTTTCAGTTACAAGCGTTGGCTATAGACACATTAGTAGTCCAAACATCTGCTCAGTGTGAAATGTGTAAAGCGCGTCTCGAAAATCGAATAAGAAAAATCGCAGGAATCGAATCTGCTACTTTGAATCTTAGTAACAAGGAGTTTCATATCGTATATGACAAGTCATTGATATCGCCTGAAAACATTGAGATCAAGATTACAGAAATTGGTTACGACGCTAACCAAAAACTAGCAAAAAAAGCAGCTTATAAAAGACTTCCCGCTTGCTGCAGAGTTGATTATCAAGGAGAACATGCTAATTGAAACATAGGTACGTGCTTTAAAACAAATGAACTATGATATTTAATCTTTCGAAAACAAATTCCGTTGCGACCATTTTTCTAAATGAATTGCGAGATGTTACAATACAACGTGATGCGTTGCGCTTTCGAACAAATTTAAGACGTCTTGGGCAGATAATCGGATATGAAGCGAGCAAGAGCATCAAATTCAGTGGGTTTGATGTACAAACGCCTTTGGGAGTATGCAATTCTTCTACAATTGCAGACGAATTAGTGATTGCTACCATTCTTCGTGCAGGATTACCAATGCATACCGGGGTTTTAGATTATTTTGACTATGCTGAATCTGCATTCATTACTGCTTACAGAAAATACCATAAATCTGGTGAGTTTGACATTAAGTTAGAGTACGTTGTAACGCCTCATTTAAACGACAAAGTCCTCATTCTTTGTGACCCAATGTTAGCGACTGGAGCTAGCGTTATTGCTGCCTTGGATGCGATCAAGCAGTATGGGCCACCTAAGTTTATTTATGTTCTTAGTGTGATTGCTAGCTCTGAGGCTATATCTGCAATCAAAGTATATGATTCAAATATCCATATATACACAGGTGCCATTGATGAAGAGCTAACAGCAAAAGGTTATATCGTCCCTGGACTTGGGGATGCTGGAGACTTAGCTTATGGGCCTAAAATCGATTTATAACGTATGAGAAAGATCAGATATTCAGTGAACATAATCTTGTTGTTGGTGCTTTTTTTAAACTCATCCAATATGCAGGCGCAGAGTCGGGAACAAGATAAGATAGATCAAGCTGTAAGTGATTATGGAATGAATCTAAAGACGGAGGCATTGAAGGTCATTGACGAGGTTTTGACTAAAAACCCCAATGCGGAACGCGCACTTTTTGTAAAATCAAATTGGATGTTACAAGCAGAAAATTTTCAGGAAGCGCTGGACTTACTGGAAAAGTTGGAATCTGTCAATCCAGAATACAACCCTCTTCAGTGTAAGCTTTTGGGTGAATGCTATTATCGTTCGGACAATTATTCTGCAGCAAAAAAGCAATTTGAAAAATTTCTTGCTATTCCTAATCTAAGTCCAGAAAATTATGCCTACTGCAGGCAAATGCTCCGCAATATAGACTTTGCGGCATCGAACCCTAAAGATGCGTTTCGTTTTACGTTTCAAAATATCGGTGCGAATATCAATACATCTGCAAGGGAATATTTCCCTTCTACAAATGCAGACGAATCTGCTTTGTATTTTACACGATTATCCAAAGGAGGAGAAGACATTTATGTTTCTCAAAAAGTAAATGGACAATGGCAGCCATCAACGCCAATCGACGAGCCAGAAATGGAAGGCGAGAACAGTGTCATTTCCGTCAATTCATATGGTAATGACGGCGCTCATACAATAGCGCCATCTGGAAAGTTTTTATTTTTTACTTCTTGTGATCGCATACGAAATTTTCCTAGTTGTGATTTGTATTTTTCCAAGCGGAAAGGGGATAAATGGGGTAAACCGAATAGAATACCAGCAGATGTCAACACGAAATATTGGGAATCTCAGCCGTGCATGGCAGCGGATGGCAAAACTATGTATTTCGTATCTAGCCGTGAGGGTGGACTAGGCGGAATGGATATCTATATGACGACAATCAAGTCAGATGGTACGTTTACAACACCATCCAATTTGGGAGAAACCATAAATACCCCGGGCAATGAGGATAAACCATTCATTCATCCTGACGGCAAAACACTGTATTTTGCCTCAGATGGGCATCCTGGTTATGGGTATCGAGATTTGTTTATGTCCGTAAAAAAGGATGGTAAATGGTCTCATCCTTTAAATCTCGGATCGCAGATCAATAGTAAAGGTGATGAGGCCTCTATATTTGTAAATACGCTTGGAACGAGAGCATATATTTCAAAGCAAAACATGGAAGACAAATCTCAAAGTCACGATATTTATTCGTTTGATCTGCCAGAAAAGTATCAGCCAGCAAAAACGACATTTATAAAAGGAGTTGTTGTTAATGCTAAAACCAATGCGCCATTAAAAGCGAGTGTAAAAATCTCAAACATAGAGGATACGGGAAGCTTCCAAAGCATTACGAGTGATGAAAAGTATGGTGATTTTTTATTGACGTTGTCGGTCGACAATAATTATGCGTTTCACGTGATCAAAGAAGGATATGCGTTTTATTCTCAGAATTTTTCATTTAAGGAATCCACAGGGGGGACCCCTCAGGAGGTATTGATAAAATTGATGGCGTTGGAGTCAGGCGCAAAGTTCGAACTTCGAAATGTGTTTTTCGAAACCGGAAAGTATGATTTAAAGGAAGAATCCTATACGGAATTGAATATGGTTGTCGATTTATTGACCAAAAATCCAAATGTTTTGATGAAAATCACAGGACACACCGACAATTTAGGAAATGCAGAGTCCAATATGACTCTTTCAGATAGTCGTGCGAAATCTGTCAAGGAATATTTAGTTTCCAAAGGAATAGATCCAGCTCGTCTTCAGGCCAAGGGATTCGGTGCTACCAAGCCAATAGTACCCAATGATACAGACATAAACAGGGCCAAGAATCGACGCACAGAAATCGAAATAATCTAAGTTTTTAAAGATTTAAGAAAATTTAATTCGACAATTTAAACCTAAAGAGCCTAGTTAAGTCTTATATTTGCATTTAATATCAAATCAAAACAATTACAACAATGAAAAAAATCCTAATCCTAGCAATCGTATCATTTTTTACGTTTGGAGTAAACGCTCAAGTTCTTGACGCTAAGGCAGCAAAAAAAGCAGCAAAAGAACAGGCCGCTAAAACTAAAGCTGACAAAAAATCATCAGGCGAAGGCGTATCTGTTGCACCTATTTCTAAAGATCCAAGTATGTATATCGCAAGTGACGTCGTAGACTACGGTATTATCAGTCAAAACGCGGATGGTACAAGAGCCTTTAAAGTAACAAACAAAGGAGCTCAACCTCTTTTGATTACAAACTGTAGTGGTTCTTGTGGTTGCACTGTTCCTACTTGCCCTCGTGAGCCTATTCTTCCAGGAAAGAGTGCTGAAATATCTATCAAGTATGCAACTGATCGTATTGGACCAATCAATAAGACTGTTACGATTATGTCAAACGATCCTGCAACACCAAATAGAACTATTATGGTGAAGGGAGAAGTTAAAGCTAATTAGTATTGATTTTTTAAATATTTTCATTCAAAGGCTGAGCAGAAATGTTCAGCCTTTTTTGTTTGAATTAAAGTAATTATTGGTGACAAAGATTTTTTTGTTAGTTTTTTTGGGAAGCATTACTTCAAGTGCTCAAAACAGCTCGTCTGTCCAAGCGCCTTCAGTTGTTTATAGTATGGAAAAAATAGATTATGGTAACATCTATCATAAATCGTATGGAATACGGACAATTAAAATTTCGAATATTGGTTCTGCACCACTTGTCGTGACATCTTGTATTTCCTCTTGTGGGTGCACGCGTCCATCATGCCCGACAACTCCAATTCTGCCAGGCACATATTCTCAGATTTCAGTGTATTATGATACCAAAAAAATTGGCCCAATTGATAAGAATATCACAATCACAACCAATGATCCAAAACGCCCAACCATCACAATACC
>CANHJR010000123.1 GCA_947461165.1 Saprospirales bacterium
CTACCATCTTCAATTCAGCAAACTCATTTGCTTACAATATCCCTGGAATCTCAAGTAATTGTTTATTTATTTATGAACAACATTACTATGTTATCCCTTATTTGACCGTGTGCAAGGAACTTCAAGGAAGCATTGTTTTTGACAAAGCGTTTCCTTGCTATAAAGATCAAGTTACAGCCTATGCCGTTGTTAGTGGTGGTAAAGCACCTTATACCTATTCTTGGGCTACACCAGCTGGAATTACACTCAGTTCCACCTCTTTGGATTCAGCTATATTTACAATGACACGAACGGGAAATTTAAACTTTGTTATTACAGTAACTGATGCAGGAACCAATTCAGTCACCCTTACAAAGAATCTACCAAATTACACTGCAGGGTTTGCATCATTCACATTAGTACCAAATAGAACCTCTCTTAATACCTGTTTAGATACAGTTAAAATTTCAGTTCCATCTACAACTAATACTACTTATTCTTGGTCTGGTGCGGCAATAAGCTCAACAAACTCTGTTATAGCAAGAAAACCAGGAGCTTATAATATTCAGACTACTTTTGTACCAAGTGGGTGCACCTTTGACACGTTAATCAATATTACCTCCAATTTTGCCATTCCAACTTTGGATTTTTCATTTACTCCTGCGACTGGAATTTGTCAAAATAAAACAGAGGTTACATTTAATGTCGCCTCATCTGCGACCAAGACAGGATGGAATTATACGTGGGCAGATCAGTCAGGAGCCCTTTCAACTCCAGCTGGTACCTCTGTTTCTCATATCTTTACATCCTCTGGAAGTCGATCAGTTAGTTTGAATGCTGACTCAAGTGCATGTAAAGCCGTTGCAGTTACCAAAACAGTAACCGTAACAGCGAGTACAGCCGCGGCTTGCAAGGTTGGTATCAATGCAGTTAGTTTGTCTGATCAAATATCCATCTACCCAAATCCAGTATTAACTGGTTCACTGCACATAGATAACAATTCTTCAAATGTGATCAATGTGAAAATGGTAGATCTTCTTGGAAAGTCAAGCTTCAACCAAAGCGTCAATAGAAATGCAATCATCAACCTAGACAATGTTTCTAATGGAATTTATTTCGTGGAAATTGAATCAAAGGGCGAGAGAACTATCAAAAAAATAGTAGTCGATAAACAATAATTCTTTCATTGGATTGATTTTAAAAAGGCTATTCTAAACAGGTTGTTTAGAATAGCCTTTTTGTAAATTAAGATCCAAATATAACTTCAAATGAACCCAAACAATTATGTTGTCATCATGGCTGGTGGAATCGGTAGTCGATTTTGGCCAGAAAGTCGCGTGAGTTGTCCGAAGCAGTTTATTGATGTATTAGGATCAGGAAAGACATTGATTCAATCGACCTTCGAACGGTTTAAAGCCTGTGTGCCTCTTGAGAATATATTTGTAGTGACTTCCATTGAATATCATCAATTGGTTCACGATCAACTCAATGATATCCTTCCAGAGAATTTGATTTTGGAGCCCGAGCGCAAGAACACAGCGCCTTGTATCGGTTATGCATGTTATAAACTAGCAAAATTAAATCCAAATGCTAATATTCTAGTTTCACCATCGGATCATGTCATTTTAGGAGAGGCTAGATTTCAAAATATTGTGGAGAATTCCTTTCGATTTGTTTCGGAAAAAAAGTCCTTAGTTACTATTGGAATTAAACCAATTAAGCCTTCAACAGGATATGGGTATATCCAATATCTTGAAGATGAAGCCAATCTTTTTAAAAAGGTCAAGACGTTCACCGAAAAACCAAATGAAGAACTCGCCAAGACGTTTATTCAATCTGGAGATTTTTTATGGAACGCAGGGATATTTGTCTGGAACGTCAGTACGTTTATGACAGAATTTGAAAAGCATCTTCCCGATTTGGGCATTATGTTTCAGGAAATATGGGAAGATTTCAATACTCCAAAAGAGCATATTTCTATAAATAATATTTATTCTAGATTTAACAGTATATCTATTGATTATGGTTTGATGGAGAAGTCTGATATCGTTTCGGTGGTTCCGGCAGATTTTGAGTGGTCTGATTTGGGTACCTGGTCTTCGATATATGATTCCTTGGAGAAAGACTATCTCGGCAACGCAGCTGTTCAAAAGGATTTAGTGAAAATCTATGATGCTTCCAACAATCTTATTGTGTCCCCAAAGAGCAAACTAGTTATAGTTGAAGGAATATCTGGTATGTGTATCGTCGATACGCCAACTGCGCTTATGATTTTAACACTAGACAAGGAGCAAGAAGTTAAGAATATCACTTCAGACTTGAAAAGAGATAAATTAGATCGTTTTTTATAATTAGATCATAAACGATGTCAATAAAAATAACGGAAGTAACAAAAATTTACGGTGAACAAAAAGCGGTGGATAACATCTCTTTGGAAATTCCTTCTGGACAGATTGTCGGTTTTCTAGGTCCCAATGGTGCAGGAAAATCCACAACAATGAAAATGATCACTTGTTTCCTTCCTCAAACCTCCGGTAAGATTGAAGTTTGTGGCTATGATACTCTTGATCAATCATTGGAAGTGCGCAAAAAGATTGGATATCTTCCTGAAAGCAATGCCTTGTATAGGGACATGTATGTCAAAGAATATCTCAGTTTTGTAGCTAAGATTTTCAAATTGGAAAATGCTGAATCACGGGTTCGAGAGATGATATTACTAACAGGACTTCAAAAGGAACAGGACAAAAAGATTGTTCAACTATCCAAAGGATACAAACAACGTGTTGGCTTGGCACAATCCATGATTCATAATCCAGAAGTTCTCATATTGGATGAACCAACATCTGGGTTAGATCCCAATCAATTAGATGAAATACGTAAACTAATTATCAAAATAGGTCAGGAGAAAACAGTAATGCTCTCTACGCATATTATGCAAGAAGTCGAGGCCATGTGTGAGCGTGTTATCATTATCAATAAAGGCGCAATCGTCGCAGATAGTACCTCAAAAGATCTGAAGAAATCTGCTTCAAAAGAAATTATCGTGAAGGTAGAGTTTAAAGAACGCATAGATTCCAAACTTCTTTCAAAAATTAAAAATGTGAACAAAGTCGTGTCAATTTCTGAGCATCATTTTCAACTTCACAACTCCAATGTGAATTCTGATATTCGATCTGATTTGTTTCAACTTGCAGTTGAAAATAAATGGACCATTATTAATATGAATCAAGAAGAGAAAGACCTTGAAATTGTATTTAAAGAACTCACCAAAAACTAATTCATGAAAGCATTGTTTTTTAGGGAGATTTCCTCTTTTTTCTCATCGATGATTGGTTTTTTAGCGATGGGTTTCTTTATCCTGATTACGGGTCTTGTCCTCTGGTTTTTTCCAGAATATAGTATTTTGCAGTATGGATATGCTACTTTGGATAGTTTCTTTGGGTTAGCTCCAATACTTCTTTTGTTTATTATTCCTGCGATCACTATGAGATTGTTCAGTGAGGAGAAGCAAATGGGCACCTTGGAGTGGTTGTATACGAAACCTTTAACTGATCTTGAAATTATATTAGGTAAGTTTTTTGCTAGCCTATTTATCATAGCTGTAGCTCTTTTACCTACATTGATTTACTATTTTTCGATATATCAGCTAGGTTATCCTAAAGGGAATATTGATACGGGAGGTGTTTTGGGATCCTATTTTGGTTTATTTATGCTTTCTTCCGCTTTTTGTGCTATTGGAATTTATTGTTCATCACTGACTACCAATCAAATTGTTGCGTTTATTCTTTCGGCTGTTATTTGTGCCGTTTTGTTTTGGGGATTCGATCTTGTATCTGTTTTCCCGATATTTGAAGGTAAAATAGACCACTTTTTAAAGAATCTTGGAATAGGATTTCATTATGAAAGTATTTCAAGAGGAGTATTGGATACAAGAGATTTGATATATTTTCTCAGTATCTCATACTTCTTCTTATATCTAACTCACTTCCAGCTGGAAAAGAGAAAACTCTAAAACTGAATTCTCAGGCCATCGTGGCCCAATTGAATATGCTCAGGTAATTCTTTTTCGACATCTGAGTGCAGTCCCATATGATGGCTTATATGCGTGAAATATGTTTTCTTTGCATTGATTCTTGTTGCTATTTCCACTGATTCCTCAAGTGAAAGGTGACTCGGATGTTTTGTTTTTCTGAGCGAATCTAGAATGAGAACATCTAAATCTTTAAGTTTTTCAAATTCAGACTCTGAAATTTCACTTACATCTGTTATGTAAGCTAGATTCCCAATGCGAAAACCAAGACACGGCATTGAGCCATGCTTTAGCTTAATGGGCGTAATAGGGATACCATTATGATTGAATGATTCAAGGTCGATATGTGAGTAATTTGCTGCTGGCAGGGATGTATAGTCTGAAGGTTGAAATGCATAATAAAATTGCTTCTGCAGGCTTTTCCAAGTGAAATCATTTGCATATAGAGCGATTTTTTTGGAATCACTCAAAAAATTCAATGCACGAATATCATCAAATCCGCCAATATGATCCCGATGAGGATGCGTGAGCAGAATGGCATCAATGTTTTTGATATCATGTGTCAAAAGTTGTTGCCTAAAATCCGGACCAATATCAATCAAAAACGCAGATCCTTCATAGGTGACATAAGCACTCGTTCTTAGTCGTTTGTCTCTATGGTCTGTACTTTGGCATACCTCACATTGGCAACCTATCATGGGTATTCCTACGCTAGTGCCTGTACCTAAAAGTAGGATTTCATTATTCATCTTTTGGCAATGGTATTTCAGATCCTGATGGCTTCATGGAAAGAATTTTATACCAGGTTTTTTTACTTTGTTCTGTGGCGATTTTTCTCACATCTACATTCAAATCTAACATAAGATCTACTAGCTTTTGAAATTTGACGTCATCGGTAAAGTACTTGTTGACTATAATGACATTCATATCC
>CANHJR010000124.1 GCA_947461165.1 Saprospirales bacterium
AAACCAACCGCAGATTGCCCTCTGGAATTTGTTGCAACTCGCCAACGCTCTCTTTCCATTGATTGAGGATGCAGAGGCGTTAGAAGATGTTCTGGATCGAACCTATTTGCAATTTCAGCGAAATTATCAGACGATGCTTGCACAGAAGCTGGGTCTAAACGAACAATCTGAATGTTTGGAAAAACTCGTCGCAGATCTATCAAAAAACTTAGAAACAGTCGAAACAGATATGACCATTTTCTTTCGCAATCTAGGCAATGTCAAGAAAGAACAACTCGTTTTAGATGCCTTGAAGGAAGTTTCAGATGCCTTCTATGATCTGGACCATATGCCTGATGAACTAAAAGGGTTTTGGATGGAATGGTTCACAACCTATTTGAATGCCCTGAATCTGGAGGATAAATCAAACATAGAACGTCAGACAGAAATGAACCTCGTAAATCCTAAATATATCTTTAGAAATTATATGGCACAACTAGCAATTGAATCTGCCGAAAAGGGAGATTACTCCTTGATCTCTGAAATGGATATCATTCTCCAAAATCCCTACAAAGACCAGCCTGAAAGTCAAAAATGGTTTGCCCGCAGGCCAAAATGGGCGGATAATAAAGTGGGTTCAAGTATGCTCAGTTGCAGTTCTTGATAGACTGAAAAACCCACCACATTTCTTGTCCTATCTCTAGGCTTCGTTCGATGTATTTTTCTGTTTGTAAATCGGTGTTGTCAAATCTTTTTGGATCTTCATATGTTATTGAAAATCGAGCCTCAGCGCCAGTAACCATCGGGCAACCTTCATCTGCATGGTCACAAGTCATCACAGCACCAAAAAACGTCTTTGGGTTGAAGTCGTGATTAAATTCTTTGGAAAAGCAAATGATTGGCTGTTCAACTTCATCAAACTTGACCGCAAAGACTGGGTTTGTGGATTCGGACAGTTTCATCACCTGGAATCCTTGATACGAGAGTGTATCTACAATTTTGGGAAACATGGCAGTCGCTTCGGTTCCACCAGAATAGCAAGAAACATTCGGTATTCCAAAATGCGTAGACATCGTTTGGGCCCAGATTTGCGACAGATGACTTCTTCTGGAGTTGTGGGTACAAATAAAGTTCAATCGAATGGCCGTCTTAGCATCCGATTTTTCTTGGATGAATGAGACTAAAGATTGCAACACATTCTTTCTTTCCATAGAAATATTTCCTTCGGAAAATCGACTGATCGTTTTTAGAATTTCAGAATTCATGCTTTTCACATTTGGGTTTGTGGATTCTTAAAGTAGTTTTTTTCTAAATATCGGCTAGCTCTAACAAGTAAAATCAGAACAGGAACCTCCACCAATGGACCAATGACACCAGCAAATGCCTGACCACTATGTATTCCAAAAATAGCAATGGAAACAGCTATCGCTAATTCAAAATTATTGCCACTAGCGGTAAATGACAAGGAAGCAGAATCGTTATAAGTTGCGCCCATTTTCTTGCATATATAAAACGTACCGAAAAACATAATAATAAAGAAAATCATCAAAGGAATCGCGATTCGAATGACATCCATCGGCAGTTGAACGATCATTTCTCCTTTAAGACTAAACATCACTATAATCGTAAAGATTAGCGCAAACAATGTGATTGGAGATATTTTGGGTAAAAACACAGAATGAAACCAAGATTCACCTTTCAATTTTAAAAGTAAAAATCTAGACATGATGGCTGCAATAAATGGAATCCCAAGATAAATGAAAACAGATTCAAATATTCTCATAAAACCGACATCGAAGTACTGCTTTTGCATACCAAAGAGCGGCAACATGACATCTAAGTAAAAATAGGCATAAGCGCCGAAAAAAAGCACCTGCAAAATACTGTTGATACCAATAAGTCCAGCTGTTAGCTCGCGATTGCCTCCAGACAAATCACTCCAGACAATAACCATAGCGATGCAAGGAGCAATTCCTATGATGATGAGACCAGTCATATAGTCTGGGTAATCTTTTAGAAAAAATGTAGCTAATGAAAACATCAACAATGGACCAATAATCCAGGTTATAAAAAAGGAAATAGAAAGTAGCTTTGGTCGCTTCCATATTTCTGGAATTCTCTTAAAATCTACTTTGGTTAGCGGCGGATACATCATGAGGATGAGCCCAATAGCAAGAGGAATATTGGTGGTTCCACTATTGAATGAATTGATGAAAATTGGAACATGAGGAAACGTATATCCAATTCCCACACCAATGATCATGGCGAGAAAAATCCACAGCGTTAAGAATCGATCAAGGAATTTTAATTTAATATTGTTTGGCATAGCTTTATGGTTCGTTTTTGGAATCAGAACAAGTTTTACTCTCTTCACAACATGGTTTTTATTCATCTGTAATCGGCGATGATGTATCTACTAAAATTTTGGTGGTATCGTAGGTCTCAACACCTGCTCAACAAGGTTTTGCATTATCGAAAGACTGGGTTTGATGCATAAAACTTAGTTAGCAACAACCTCCTCCTGGTGTGCAGGCATTTTTTTTAGTTTCTGGCAATTGATCTTTTGGAATCCCACAACTATCTTGTGCCAGACAATTTGTTTGTTTTGCGAGAAGAATAAACTGATTGCCATTGAATCCTAAATCGTATTTTTCAATAGTACGACCTTGGTATTCCACTTCTACCTCCGCATCTACCAATCCAATTTTCTCCTCTGATAAACGAATAATATTCAATAGTTTGGCAGGTTCGAGGCGATGATCGGTGTCGTTGGCATTCCATAGTTGAAAATTGATCGTTCGATCTTCTCTCAAGACACCGCCACAATCAATAAATTGTTTTGTTGTCATTCCAACCTCTGTTATATGGAAATGCTCCGGTACTACCATTCCATTTTCCAGTTGAAAAACGACATGGTCCAAAGAAGGTAATATGCTTTTGACTTCTGATAATTTCATATTTTTAAATTTAATTAGATTGCTGATTATAATGACTTTTAATAAGAACCAAATAGCGACTTATGGACAGCAATTTGTTTTGTCCATTTCCAAACGCTGCCCTACTAGACTTAGGTAGTCTGCAAAAATATTCAAGGTTGTTTTATTGATACAATAGCAAATGGCGGTTCCTTCAATAGTTCCCTTGATCAGTTCCGCATTTTTTAATTCTCTAAGATGTTGTGATATGGTGGCTTGTGCCAAGGGTAATTCACTGACGATATCTCCACAAATGCAAGTATCCACCTTGAGCAAATAATCTACAATAGCAATTCGCGCTGGATGTCCTAATGCCTTAGCAATGACGGATAATTTGTTTTGATCTTCAGAATAAAAATCGGTTTTTGTAGCTCCCATAATTATATAATATTGCAATATTACGATGAAATCAATAAATGCAACCTATTTTTATTCTAAATCTTGGCTTTTAGCATCAATTTGATAGTGAGATCAAATGCGAAAATGGTTCAAATTAGATTGTTGTCTTTTTCAAATAATCGCTAAAAAACAGCTCTCACTTCTACATTTCCACTATGGATGATATTGGGAGATTGCATGTTTTTGCGACCATTATAGATGACATTCAGTTGAAACAGCTTTGTCAATTTCTGACCAACAGTTAAATTCCAGATATAATTAACTCCACGTTGAATACCATTGAGCATCGCTAATTCTATTTGTGGATTTGGAGTATTGGCTTCATAAAATTGATTGAGAATGGAAAGTTTTGATTCGATAATGCCGTCATTTTTCCTTGTCATCTTAAACTCTAGATCTCCTTGTTGTTGAATATTGTATTGAGTCCCTGTTGATCGAAATCCATAGATGGCATTGACATTGATCTTCATATTTTGACGCAAGATACAGGAGAGCATATTTTCTATCTGGTTGTCTACGTATTTAAAATTGCGCTCAGTGAAAAATTCACTTGTTATATGTCTATGGCCAGTTGAATAGCGCCCTGCCAGTGTCAAAAAGGAAGAAAGCTCCACCCTGCTTTTGAGCGCAATTGCCATCGTTGATGTGCCTTCAATCCCGTTGCTAAGTAGATTTTTGGCATCGGAGTATATGTATTCAAGATCCAAGCCTAGTTTCGCTTCATTTTTCTGAAAAGAAAGCTGCTGAAAAATATTCGATCGAGAGAAAACGATGGAGGTGTCTCGAAATTGACCTAACGGATTGATATAGTCGATAAAACCGAAATCAGACATTGTTCTGATCTTCTTGGCCATATCCAAACGCAGTTGATACTGAAATTTAGATAGAAATTTTCGAAAATCCGTTTGGTCATACCAGATTGATTTGGGCTGGATCCAAATCAAATGAGCATAGCTTGCTTGATTGGCTGGTATAAATTCAGGAAGAACAATAAAAAATCGCATATAGGTGTTCTCAGTTATGATGGGAGAGACAAAAGCCTCATTGAGTTCAAAAATCCCATTGTTGTTGAGGTCCTTCCAAGCGTAGTTCCCATATCCGTTGGGGGCTCGAATATAGGTCAACTGCATGCGCTGCTCTCGTCCAGCCTTCACCTCGTAGCTAGCATTACTGCGCACCATACCTCGCCACAATTGAACTTGATGCTCCATTTTTCCCAAATAGTTGTGTAGAATTTCTCCAGTTGAGTTTGCCATACTAGAATTGAAATTTCGATAGTTCAAAACATAAGAAAGTGTTTGTGATGAACCTATTTCACTATTACCACTTAGTGAAAAAGTATGCGCCAGCACTTGAGGCGCGAGAGATTGGGAACTATCAGCATAAGCCTCTGTGCGGTATATGTACCTAAAGTCAAATTGATGCTTTCCCTTGTTTTTTTTGAGTGACAGGTAGTAGTTCTGCCACTCAAAGCTATTGTTTGTCAGGGAAATTGTTTTGGTTGAATTGCGTTTCATCTCATTGAAAAATCCGACTTCAACGCTCACCGGATTTGTTTC
>CANHJR010000125.1 GCA_947461165.1 Saprospirales bacterium
ACTATTCATTCCATAATTCGGCGTAATTATAAAATATCACAGGATTTTTTATGCAAATGCTTAAAAAGTTTTCCTGAGCTGAATCCAGAATGGTTAATCACAGAGGAAGGTGATATGTATAAGAGCCAGATTCAACGAATAGATGACTATCAAACGAGTGATGTAAAATGCACTACTTGCGCCAATTCAAAGTCTTTAGAGATGGATCTAAGATATACCATAGATATGCAAAAAAAAATAATATCACAGCTAGAAGAAAAGCTAAGTATGCGTGAAAAAAAGGAGTTCCAGTATAGAACCTTCTGGGAAAACAGCCTGTAAAAAATAAAAATGTGCAAAGGGTTAGCCGCTATATAGGCTATAATGTAGCCTGATCCCAATATGAACCAAGGAAAAATAGACATCCAGAATAGAGTCCGTATCCAAATCCAACGTATAGAAAGCACTAAGAATAGTATCCGGAGTATCCGTATATAATACCTGCGAGTCCAGTCTAGCGCTGAATGCAAGAAATATCTAGAAGCTGAATAAAGATTCTTTTTTCAGAAATGTTGTTTTTGCTCCCATTTTTTCTATGTTATCATCGTACTATACCAGCACTCGTATTTTTATTGCTTTATGCTAATTTGGTTAGTATCATAGGTATCACCTATTCCCCCGCACAGACTATGGCAGACTATCTAGGGACAACATAAAGATAACATATGGTCTTCCAGCCGAAAAAACAAAGGAATTTTAACCCTGAAGCTTGACCACTAAAAACAGTTCATCTACATGAACATACAGGCTATCTAAAATAAAAACCCATAGTATTTATCCACCCACCCTAATCAAGTGGCTCCCAGATGATATATGCATCATCGAGCAATTGCTCCATCCGATCTGTGGATTGAAAATAAAACGTCATAGATCTACTCTGCTCCGAAAATGAAGGCTCATCGTTGATCGAACCACTGATGTCATTCAAGGTATTGAGAAAATCGATCAAGGTGTCATCATCCTCCTCTTTTAAAAAATCTTCCGAATTGGTAAAGAAAAATCTAAATTTCTTTTCCGTTCTCCAGGAGAGATCCGTCATCGAATCAAATAATGCATCTAGATTATTGCCAAATGTCCCTCCAAATTGCAGCTCTTTGTTCAGGACGAGATAAAGCTTGGCTAATGTCGGAAACTGAGCTCCGTCGAGTGTCATCTGAAAGGTTTGAGGTCCTGCCGTCGGCAGATTCTTTTCGTCTCGAAATACATAGAATAGTAAATCTTGATTCATAGATTTATAGGATTGTTTGGTTTAGAATGAGGTGTGATTATATAAAGGTACTATTTGAGTTTAACAAAACTTCGGTAATGATCGCCTGTATAATAAGCGGACCCATCAGAACAGGTTAGAAGGCGCTCTGCACCTCTATTTTCTCCTAGTGATTTCGGATGGACGTCCCACTCTTGATATCTTAGCGAAGAACCACGAGGCAGGATACCTTCTCTATTCTGAAAGGTGCGACCACCGACATAGCCTTCGGGCGCTTTGTTATGTTCCAGAACATATTCAAGGGTTTCTAGCGCGTGAGCAGGGGCTTTACCATCCGAGACGATCGGGGAGGAACTTGATTCTTGCACATACGAATTGGAGGATTCCCTATTCGCCGTCTTGGGCTCTGAGGCTTTGGAGACATCGGTCAGAACATATTTGTCCTCTACAGTGACAGATTTGTTGCTAGCAAAATAAGCGATACCAGACCCAAGGCCAAATGCCAAGAGGAGGTAAAACCAGCGTTTATTTTTAGAAAATTCCATTAGTTGCGATAACTTCGACTAAACAAAAATAAAAATAGTTTAGTTTTTATGTGGATTTATTTTTCCAATAGGCTCAAACTTTCTTGTGAACACAAATTTGTTTGGTGTACTCAAATTTGAATGGATGAGATATCGCTCCGAATCAAATCCTTGGATATCTGAAAGTTTTGAAATTTTATTCTTAATTAGGTATCTCGCCATAAGCCCTCTCGCTTTTTTGGAATAAAATGAAATATTTTTCAATTCACCAGCTTCTTCTTCTAGAAAATCAAATTCTATAACCGATGCCTCGACGATCTTTGGATCGATAACTTTGAAATATTCATTGGAAGCTAGATTTAAAATAGCACGCTGCCCCGTCGACTTCAAATCATTATGGATAGACAAGGAAACCTTTTCCTTCCAGAATTCATATAAATTCTTTTTGCGACCGATACCAATTTTGATTCCCATCTCCAAGCGATAGGGCTCTATCAAATCCAAGGGACGCAAACTACCATACAACCCAGAAAGAATGCGAAGGTGACTTTGTGCGTAATCGATTTCTTTTGAGTTCATGGTATAGGCATCCAATCCATGATATACTTCACCGTCGAAAGTAAATACGCATGGTCTCCTTTCATTCAAATTTTCTTCAGAACCGAGAACTTGAAATCGCTTAAAATTAAGTTCTGCCAATTTTTGGCTTAGTCCAAAGGTTTTCATGATATCCTTGGTCTGAAGTTTGGAGAGATTATCTACGATGGGTTGTTTTTCCAGTTGGAAGATTGGCTCCGAAGAACCAGAAATCAAAATTGGAGAATCGAGATTGAGCGACTTTGCCGGCGATAAAAGTGCTATCATAATACAAACCTAAACAGCGATGTCAAATTCACGAAGTGCCTGATTGAGCGACGTTTTCAAATCCGTTGACTCTGTTCTTTTCCCTATTATTAGTGCACACGGCACCTGATAAATTCCAGATTGAAACTGCTTAGGCACAGTGCCTGGTATGACCACTGATCGAGCAGGAACGACACCCTTATACTCTATTGGACTCGGTCCAGATACATCGATGATCTTGGTCGAGGCTGTTAGAACGACATTGGCACCTAGTACGGCCTCCGACTCTACCCGTACACCTTCGACGACGATGCATCGGCTTCCAATAAATGCCCCATCCTCTATGATGACAGGAGCCGCTTGTGGTGGTTCGAGAACGCCGCCAATACCAACGCCTCCGCTCAAATGTACATGTTTTCCTATTTGAGCACAAGAGCCAACCGTAGCCCAAGTGTCCACCATCGTACCTTCATCGATGTATGCTCCAATATTGACATAAGAAGGCATCAAGACGACACCTCTTTGAATGAAGCTTCCATATCTTGCCACAGCGTGAGGCACCACTCGTATTCCTCGCTCTGCATAGTTCGTCTTGAGAGGAATCTTATCATGAAACTCCATAGGGCCTGCCTCAAACGTTTCCATATCTCTACTTGGAAAATAAAGGAGAATAGCCTTTTTTACCCAGTCATTGACGATCCATTCTCCATTTTGTTTCTCCGCTACACGGATTATTCCGCGATCTATGAGGTCTATGGCATCGAAAACGAATTGCTTGTTTGCCACCAAAATGGATCTATCATTCCAAACCTCTTCTATTTTTTTCTGAATTTCTATCATAATGACAAAAATATTGCGAAACAACACTATTGGTTCAAAATAGTTGTAAACAAAGGGTTTGTTCTAGAGAATTATTCATTTGCAAATGCTTACAAGCGATTTTATTCGACTACAAATACTTAGACTCTTGCTAATGGATTCGGGCTGTCGCATCTTTGCACTGTCAATTGCAATGAGACGAATAACAACATTTTATTAACCAAATCATTTAACAAATTAAATTACTACAACCATGAGCACAATTAAAAATTCCGTAAGACTAATTGGTAATTTAGGCGCTACACCTACCATCGTAAACACAGAAAAAGGAACTAAAATAGCCCGAGTATCTATCGCTACTTCTGACTATTATTACAATGACAAAAAAGAAAAAGTAACTGAAACCTACTGGCACAATCTTGTCTTTTTTGGTAAGGTTGCAGAATTGGCTGAAAAACTCCTAGACAAAGGAAAAGAGGTAGCCATCGAAGGAAAACTCACCAATAGATCATATGAAAAAGACGGCGAGAAAAAATATATGACTGAAATTATAGTCAATGAGTTCAACGTATTTTCCAAAGAAGTCGCCTCATAAGTCTTCACAATCTTTATTCAACTCCAGTAAAGCGTTAGGACCGATCCTGACGGGCATTCAGTGAGGATCTTCAGCCCATAGGGCAGATTTCACTAATACATCATCTGGGTTCAAACCGAAAGCACTCCTCCAGAGTGCTTTTTTTTATTCGACTCCAGATTCTCCTTATAATACCAAATAGCCTTCATCCAAATGATCCTACCGAAAATTGCCTACTTTCTTGTACAGAATATCTGTCCTCATTTAGAAATAATCTTTTTTGTGTACATTTGTCCAAATAGAAATTCAGTCCCTCAATAAAGATGCATGAATAATTTTCAACAAACAATCAAAAACGAAGGAAGCGTCTCAGGTCATGGCCTGCATAGTGGTCTACCTGTAAAGATAACATTAAAACCAGCTAGTCCAAACCATGGTATCCGCTTTCAGCGAATAGATTTACAAGATTCTCCTGCGATTGATGCTTCTTGTGATTTTGTAGTTTGTTCGGAAAGGAGCACTACTTTGGAGAAAAATGGGGTCAAGTTGATCACGATAGAGCACCTTTTGGCAGCATTGTCTGGCATGCAAATTGACAATATCTTGATAGAGCTCGACAGTGAAGAACTCCCAATCATGGATGGCAGTTCCAAACCATTTGTAGACCTTTTGAAAAGGTGTGAGATTGCCGTTCAAGAAGAAACAAGAGAAATTTTTGCACTTAAAAACAATATTATCCATAAGGATGAAAAGACTGGTGCTCAAATCATAGCCATGCCTGCAGACACGTTCAAAGTAACGGTCATGGTTGATTATAATTCGCAGATCGTAGGACCTCAGCACGCCAATATTGAACATATCGATGAATTTGAAA
>CANHJR010000126.1 GCA_947461165.1 Saprospirales bacterium
TATCGTGATTGGTGATTTCGCTCGTTTCAAAACAACCGCCTTGATCGATCGAAACATCGATAATTAGAGAGTTTGGTTTCATATTGGTCACCATCAATTCCGAAATCAAAATCGGTGATCGACCTGACTTCGAATGTATTGCGCCGATGACCACATCTGCATTCCTAAGTTCTTGAGATAGGGTAATTGGCGATAGGACAGAGGTATAGATCCGCTGACCAAGGTTGTTTTGTAGTCGTTGAAGCTTATAAGTAGAGTTGTCGAATACCTTGATCGTGGCACCAAGACCTATGGCTGTGCGTGCCGCTGTTTCGGCCACAACACCTGCGCCTAGGATTACAACACGTGCTGGCGGAACACCAGAAATTCCACCTAATAAAATGCCCGTTCCACCTTTTACGGTGCTTAGATATTCCGCTGCGATCAAAACGGCAGCGTTTCCTGCTATTTCACTCATAGATTTGACGACTGGATACACGCCCCATTCGTCTTGAAGAAATTCATAAGCGATGGCTGTAATCTTTTTTTCCATCATCTTTTGAATCGTCTTATTCTTCATTGTTGGCAGATGAAGTGGCGAAAACAACGTCTGATGGGATTTCATCTTGTCGACCTCCTCATAGCTTGGAGGCGTTACTTTGATGATCACATCACATTCAAAGATTTTATTTGGTTCATATACAATTTCAGCTCCAGCTTCAGAAAACTCACGATCTGTATAATGACTGAAATTGCCCGCTCCTGTTTCGATCAGGACCTTGATGCCATGGTGGGTCATTTGCAGAACAGCTTCAGGGGTCAGAGCTACACGATGCTCTTGAAATGTTTTTTCCCGAGGAATTCCAATGCTAAAATCTCCTTTTTTCCCTGTTAAAATGGCGGTCTGGTTTTGTGTTGAGTATTCTGTATGTGGCTTTTTGGCTCCTAAATCCTGAAAATGGCTTATGGGCATATCTGTCGGTTATAGCACAAAAGTAATTGAAAAAATGTTATTCACACATTTTGATGCCAGATATTTATTTTTTATTTATCTAGTTCGCTCTATTTGAGAGTTTGCAAGTGAAATTACGAATCCTCTATTTTTTAAATGCAGTGATTCCATAGTGTTGTCAAAATCAGGTTTTTTTATTGTATCCATAAAAATCTTGTTTAGTTATATATAATCTTAGCCTACTATAATTCAGTTCGATATACGATTTAACAATGATTAACGGAATTTTATTGCCTTTGTGAAACTATTTTGATCTTCATATCGTTAATTTAACTATATGAACTTTTAAACCAACAATAATATGTCCACAAAAAAACACTTAATGCTTGTCGAAGATGATACCAATCTTGGCAATATGATTTTTGATAGTCTTGAAATCAATGATTATGAGGTAACGCTATTTAGAAATGGAGAGGAAGCTTGGAATCATTTTGAAAGAGGTAAGTTTGATATGCTACTATTGGATATCATGATGCCAAAAAGAGATGGTATTTCCCTCGCTCGTGAAATCAGAAAAGTAGATGCGCAAATTCCTATTATCTTTTTAACGGCCAAAGGTCAAAAAGAAGATAAGATACTTGGATTCAAAGTTGGAGCCGATGATTATCTGACTAAACCATTCGAAGTAGATGAATTAGTCGCTAGAATAGAGGCCATCTTCCGTAGAACGCAGAAAGGAGTCAATACAACTGGTACGACAGAATTCATTCTAGGAAAGTATACTTTCAATCTTAACACGCGAACACTCTCTTTTGGGGAGGAAACACAAAAATTGACTACCAAGGAATCCGGTCTTTTGGAGCAACTTTGCATTCAACAAAATGGTGTTCTAACGAGAGAAATTGCATTGAAAGCCGTTTGGGGATCAGACAATTATTTTACAGGAAGAAGCATGGATGTATACATCACCAAAATCAGAAAATATTTGAGTCGCGATACGAATATTGAAATTCAAAATATTCACGGTGAAGGATATAAACTAGTTGTTTCTAAGAGCTAGTCAAACACTTTTTTACATTAATAAATATAGGAGTTGCCAATTGGTGATTCCTTTTTTTATAATTTTCATCTGTACGAACATATTTTGTAAAAAAGCAATTTGAATTTTTTAATTTTGCAGAATAATTTATACTCAACACATTTTATGTCCAATTCTAATCTTGCTTCGCTCACCAAAAAATACATTATGGGTCTTACAGGCCTATTCTTGATCGTTTTTCTATTGGTTCATTGCGGACTCAATTGCCTCATTTTTGTAGACTTATTCAATCCCGATGACAATGGAGCCACATTTTTATACGCTGCTCATTTTATGGGGACCAATATCCTTATGAGAACACTTGAAATTGGCCTTGTAATTGGATTTCTCGTTCATATCGTAGATGGATTTGTTTTGTATTTTCAAAACAAGAGCGCACGTCCAGTTGATTATGCTTATTCGAAGCCTTCGAAGAACTCTCCTTGGTACTCGAGAAGTATGGCATTACTAGGTACTTTGATTTTATTTTTCTTGATCATTCATGCCAGTGATTTTTGGATTCCCAATCGCGCATCACAATTTATGACTGGAGAGGAGATCAACTTGTTTGACAAAATGAAAGCAGTCTTCAGCAATGTCTGGATGGTAGCCTTATACCTAGGCGGATGTTTTTCATTGTTTTGGCATTTATTACACGGTTTTCAGTCTACATTCCAATCTATGGGATGGAATCATAGCAAGTACAATGGAATTATTCATACCATAGGTACTGTCTATGCTATTCTCATTCCGATACTATTTGCATCCATGCCTATTGCTTTGCATTTCGGTATCGTACAATAATTTTTTTATATTCAATTTCAACAATAATCATAGCATATCACCATGGCAATAGATAATAAAATACCTGCAGGGCCAATAGCCGACAAATGGACACAATACAAGGCTACCTGCAAGCTTGTAAATCCTTCAAACAAACGCTCCATTGATATTATAGTCGTTGGAACTGGATTGGCAGGAAGTTCTGCGGCGGCATCGCTAGGCGAGATGGGTTATAATGTGAAAGCTTTCTGTTTTCAAGATAGTCCTCGACGTGCTCATTCTATCGCAGCACAAGGCGGAATCAACGCTGCAAAAAATTATCAAAATGATGGTGACAGCACCTATCGCTTGTTCTACGATACGATCAAAGGTGGCGATTATCGTGCGCGTGAGGCTAATGTATATCGATTAGCAGAGGTCAGTGCCAATATTATCGATCAGTGTGTAGCGCAGGGTGTTCCTTTTGCGAGAGACTATGGTGGGATGCTAGACAATCGATCTTTCGGTGGCACTCAAGTGCAGCGGACCTTCTATGCAGCAGGACAAACTGGTCAGCAATTGCTTCTTGGTGCCTATTCTGCTCTTTCTCGTCAGATAGCGAAGGGCTCCGTAACTATGTACAATAGACATGAAATGTTAGAACTTGTTGTCGTCAATGGCAAGGCTCGTGGAATTATCGCAAAAAATCTAATAACTGGAGAACTGGAAAGACATTCTGCACACGCGGTATTGCTATGCACTGGCGGATACGGCAATGTCTTCTTCCTATCGACCAACGCGATGGGAAGCAATGTGACGGCAGCTTGGAAAGCACATAAGCAGGGTGCTTATTTTAGTAATCCATGCTTTACTCAAATCCACCCGACTTGTATTCCCGTGAGTGGTGATCATCAGTCTAAGCTAACCTTGATGTCTGAGTCACTCCGAAATGACGGTAGAATCTGGGTTCCAAAACATAAGGAAGATGCGGAAGCGATCAGAGCAGGGAAGAAGAAACCGACAGAACTCAAAGAAGAAGATAGAGATTATTATTTGGAGCGAAGATACCCTGCTTTTGGAAATCTTGTGCCTAGAGATATTGCGTCACGTGCTGCCAAGGAGCGATGTGATGCTGGCTTTGGAGTCAATAAAACAGGAGAGGCTGTCTACTTGGACTATTCTAGCGCCATTATTCGCTATGGAAAGCAGCAGGCAAAACTGAAAAATATTGCCAATCCATCAGATGAAGAAATAAAAAGCCTTGGAAAGGCCGTCGTCGAAGAAAAATATGGCAACCTTTTCCAAATGTATGAAAAGATCGTCGATGAAAATCCATATGAAACCCCAATGATGATTTACCCGGCGGTACACTATACAATGGGAGGTCTCTGGGTTGATTATAATTTGATGACAAGCGTTCCAGGTTGCTATGCGCTTGGCGAGGCTAATTTTAGTGATCATGGAGCGAATAGACTAGGCGCTTCTGCATTAATGCAAGGTTTGGCCGATGGTTATTTTGTGATTCCATACACGATCGGTGAGTATCTATCAGATGAAATTCGCACAGGTCATATTTCAGAAGATTTGCCAGAATTTGAGGCGGCAGAAAAGGCAGCGCGTGAGCGATTGCAGAAATTTATCAATTCAAAAGGTACACACTCCGTTGATTATTACCACAAGAAACTGGGTAAGATCATCTGGAATGAATGTGGTATGGCTCGAAATGAGGCAGGGCTTAAAAGAGCGATCACTGAAATTCAGGAACTGCGAAAGGACTTCTGGGCGAATGTCCGTGTCCCAGGAACCATCGAAAGCTTCAACCCAGAACTAGATAAGGCTGGACGTGTAGCGGACTTCATCGAGTTGGGCGAACTGATGTGTCGTGATGCACTCATGAGAAATGAAAGCTGTGGAGGTCATTTCAGAGAAGAATATCAAGATGCAGATGGTGAAACCTTGCGAGATGATGTCAATTTTTCTTTTGTATCCGCTTGGCAGTATAATGGTGTGGATGCAGAGCCAACGCTTCACAAGGAAGAATTGAAATACGAGAATA
>CANHJR010000127.1 GCA_947461165.1 Saprospirales bacterium
AAGATAACATCGCCGTCTTGAAAACCAAGTTTTTTTGCATTTTCAGAAACGAGAACACCACCATTATTTAATTGATCTGCAGGTAGATACTCCTTTTCTGAAAACTTCATCAACCCGGCATATATGAGGGCTGCAAAAATCAGATTGAAAATGATTCCTCCTAGGATGATAATCAACTTCTGCCAACCCTTTTTGCTTCTATACTCCCAAGGTTGAGGCTCCGACGGAAGATCTGTCGCATCCTGAGTCTCATCAACCATACCAGCGATGGAGACATATCCTCCGAGAGGAAACCAACCGAGGCCGTACTCCGTCTCTCCTATTTTCTTTTTGAATAAAGCAAAATTGAGAACAGAAGGCATTGGAAACAAGAAATCAAAGAATAAATAAAATCGTTCGACGCGTGTTTTGAAATATTTTGCAGCCAAAAAATGACCTAATTCGTGAATAAATACTAGAATACTGAGAGATAGCAATAGCTGTGCTACCATAATGAATGTTCCCATTGACTTATTTGTAGTTGGTTTTTAAAGTTCGTTTGAAAATTCAATTGATATGTTACACATCAATCTTTGCATACACGGCATTTTGTTCGATAAATTCTCGACGAGGAGGAACCTCATCGCCCATCAGCATGGAGAATACTCGATCGGCCTCAGCAGCACTTTCTATTGTAATTTTTTTAAGAATTCTGGATTCTGGATTCAAGGTTGTTTCCCACAACTGCTCAGGATTCATTTCCCCGAGACCTTTGTATCGCTGCACCATAACACCTGTACCAGATTCACCACCAATTTCTTTGATTTTTTGGTCGCGCTCTTTGTCATTCCAGCAGTAAGCCTCTTTTTTGCCTTTACGTACCAAATATAGCGGTGGTGATGCCACATAAATATAACCACTTTCGACAAGAGGCTTCATAAAACGAAAGAAAAAAGTCAAGATAAGTGTCGTAATGTGACTACCATCGACATCCGCGTCACACATAATGACCACTTTGTGATATCTCAATTTTTCGATATTCAATTTCTTCTGATCATCCTCTGTACCAATACTAACTCCGAGTGCAGTAAATATATTTCGAATCTCTTCATTTTCATATATCTTATGTTCCAAGGCTTTTTCTACGTTGAGAATTTTACCTCGGAGTGGCATAATTGCCTGAAACTTACGGTCACGACCTGTTTTGGCAGTACCGCCAGCCGAATCCCCTTCTACAAGAAATATCTCGCTCAAGGCAGGATCCTTTTCAGAACAGTCAGCAAGCTTCCCTGGCAAACCAGATCCTGTCAAAACGGTCTTTCGTTGTACCATTTCTCGAGCTTTCTTGGCAGCATGTCGAGCATTGGCAGCAATCATTACTTTCTCCAAAATGATGCGAGCCTCTTTCGGATTTTCTTCCAAAAAATATTCCAAAACACTACTTACAGCTTGTGAAACGACTCCTGACACTTCTGCATTGCTAAGTTCATCCTTCGTTTGTGATCGAAACTGAGGATGAGGAACCTTGACCGAAACTACCGAGGTCAATCCTTCTCGGAAATCTTCCGCAGCCAACGTCACTTTGAGTTTGGCAAAAATATTATTCTTATCTCCGTAATCTTTGAGGCATTTTGCGATGGCACGCTTAAACCCACTTACGTGCGTGCCGCCCATCATGGTTTGAATATTATTCGCAAATGAAAATACATTTTCAGAATAACTTGTGTTATACTGAAATGCAACTTCCACTACAACACCTTCTGACTCACCTGTGATATGAATTGGCTTAGACAATATGGAAGTGCGAGACTTGTCAAGATATTCTACGAAATCCACCAATCCGTGTTCACTAATAAAGGTTTCTGTCTTATAATTTCCATTCTCATCTTTCGTACGTTGATCTTCAAGAATCAACTTAACACTCTTGTTAAGAAATGAAAGCTCCTTCATCCGAGTATGCAATATCTCATATCGAAACTCCACCGTATCAAATATAGTCGCATCTGGTTGAAATATCACCTCCGTTCCTGTTTTGTCAGAGGTTCCCGTTTCTCTAACTTCAAAAAGGGGCTTTCCTTCACTGTATTCTTGCTCAAAAATCTTCCCTTCACGATGTATAACTGCTTTTAAATGTGAGGACAATGCGTTGACGCAAGAAACACCAACACCATTGAGTCCTCCGGAAACTTTATATGAGTTTTTGTCAAATTTACCTCCGGCATGTAATTCTGTCATAACAAGCTCTAACGCACTTCTTCCAGATTCCTTTTGAATGCCAGTAGGAATTCCCCGCCCATTGTCATGAATAGACATGGATCCATCGGGCAAAATGGTTGTTTTTACTTCCGTACAGTATCCTGCCAATGCTTCGTCAATACTATTGTCTAAAACCTCATTGACCAAGTGATGTAAGGCGCGAGTGTCTGTTCCTCCGACGTACATTCCTGGACGCATTCGTACTGCTTCTAATCCTTTCAGCGCCTGTATACTATCGGCACCATAATTCGCTTTTATTTCCTTTGATTCTGACATTTTTGTCGCTTGTGATTTTTTTTATTAACCAACAAATATAACTAATTTTTTTCAAACAATAGGTTCAAAATTTTCAATTTATGTTTTGGTACAGCTCAACAGATTCTTATAGAATCTTGGATAGATTTATTATTGTAGTTTTTCAAAATTCTTTATATTTGCTAGTTAGAGAAAATTTGCAAATACTATTTAAAAGAAAATTCAAACAAGACACATTTCATTTATCAAATTATGAGACGATATTTTTACATAATTCTAGTCATAACTGCTTTCTACACCTTCACTGCAAACAACAATAATGTTGCCAACGGGAACGGATGGAATTCGTGCAGTGGCTGCCACGGCAGTAGTGCCAATACCATTGTAGATTCAGTAGCGCTTTATCATCCCACAACAGGTGCACTTATGACTGGCTACTATCCAGATTCAACATACATCGTTCGCTTAGTTGCGTCCAACACATCTGGAACAGGTAGTTTTCCATTCTTTGGATTTGTTATGAGGGCTCTTAATGGATCTAGTGCATTGACAGGAACATATACTTCCGTACCTACCAATACCGGTGTATACGGAGGCGGTATGCTCACACATAGCAATAAATTGAGTCCAACTGGTTCTAACTATATCGTACAAGCTACTTGGAGAGCACCAAGTGGCACGGGAAATGGAACTATTTCTTGGCAAGGTATCGTCAATGCAGTAAATAACAACAACGCATCCTCGGGGGACAATTTTTCTGCAACACCAAAAATAGTAACATATCCTTTATTAGGGCAGATAACGGCCTTGAACTGTGCTGGAGGATCTACCACTGGATCGTTGAATGCAACGGTGGCTGCTTCTGGAGTATCCTTTTCTGTGCCATATACTGGCGGAAATGGTGCTGCTCACACGGGACAAGTGGTCAATTCCACTGGTGTCATAGGATTGACGGCTACGGTATCTGCTGCAAGTTTTGCAAATGGTGCAGGAACGCTTGTATACACTATTTCTGGAACAGCAACCACGTCAGGAACAGCTACCTTTGCTTTGAATATTGGGACAAAAACCTGTAATTACACGGTGCCTGTAAACTTACAGCCAGGATCCATAACTTCCTTAAATTGTTCTGGTGGCACAACTACTGGGACATTAAATCAAGGAAATCCGGCAACAGGAGTATCCTTTTCTGTGCCATATACAGGCGGAAATGGAGGCACACATTCCGGCCAATCAGTTGCATCAACGGGATCTATCGGATTAAATGCAACATTAGCCCCGGATACGTTTAAAACTGGAACCGGGAATTTAGTTTACAACGTTTCAGGCTCGCCTCTGACAGTTGGAACAGCATCTTTTGCCTTAAATATCGGTGGTCAAACCTGCACTTATAACATCACCGTGAATGCTCCATTAGCAACTGTTTCAACCCTCAATTGCAGCACTGGCAACATGAATGGCATACTTTATAGTGGAGTGACCGCATCTGGAGTTAGCTTTGGACTGCCATATACCAGTGGAAATGGAGGCGTATATAACGCACAAAACGTCAATTCTACTGGTGTCACCGGATTGGTAGCCAACTTGAGTGCAGGAAGCGTAGCTCTTGGCGATGGAACCATTAGTATCCCAATCTCGGGTTCACCATCAGGAACAGGAACCGCAAGCTTTGCCATTACATTTGGAGGCAAATCTTGTACCTTCAATTTGAACGTCATCGCACCTAATGGCACTATCGACAGCATAAGCTGTACCAAAGGCAGGACAATTGGAGGACTAACCGCCTATATCGTTGCTAGTGGAGTTTCATTCAAAATTCCATACTACAATGGGAATGGTGGTTTTTACAGTTCACAAACAGTGAACTCATCTGGTGTTACCGGATTAACAGCAACGCTGAATTCAGATAGCTTCAAAACAGGAAGTGATTCCATCAATTATATCGTAGCTGGAACTCCAAGTGCTTCAGGAAATGTAATTTTTGCAATTTCCATAGCAGGCAAAACCTGTAATTATATTATCCCTGTAGCCCTGCCGAACTCAACAATTGATAGCTTACAATGTCAGAAAGGAAAGTTAAAATCGCCTGTAACTCTAGGCGTTTCAACTACCGGAAATAATTTTAAAATTCCGTATTTTGGGGGTAATGGCGGTCAATTTCCAACACAAATTGTCAATTCTAGTGGCATAACTGGCTTAGTAGCAACTTTAAATTCAGATTCACTTCGAACGGGAAATGATTCTTTGAAATTCGATCTTAGCGGAATCGCAACAACATCTGGAATAGCAAATTTTGTTGTGAATTTTAATGG
>CANHJR010000128.1 GCA_947461165.1 Saprospirales bacterium
CAAGAAAGGTTACCAAAGGATGGGTGTCGTCAAACTTTTTCATCAAATAAATTCGTAGAACATTGTCTGAAGAACTGACAACAACAATTCCCCACAAAACAATAAAAATACCAGAGGTCTCATGTCCTGTAAAATAGGTCAAAACACCCAACGGAATATAGACCAATGCCGCACCAAAAAATGGTAGCATGGCAAGAAAAAACGTGGCAACAAACCATATAAATGAACTATTGGTACCAATAATAAGATATCCAATCCACGCAAAAACAGCCTGAACAAATGCTACAACGGGCACCATAACGGCGTTGGATAGGATTGATTGATAGATCAGATGAAACAATTTTTTTCGATTTTCCTCTTGAACTGGCAATAACCCCAAAACGCCTTGACGCATAGCCGACCCTTCTTTGATAAAAAAATATAACAGAAAATACATGACACCAAGTGTTGTTAAGGTATCTATTGTGGAATTTAAAACTGTAGGTAAAAAAGCCGATAGCTTAATCGCAACGGTTTTCAATAACTCTTCATTGACGAGGTTGATTCCAAACTTCTCATTGACCTTGGTTCCAATTATTGTCAGTGATTCTTTATATCTCGTCACAAAATCTACCATGGACTTAAACTGATTTTTGATTACAGAAATAATTATAATCAAAGGCACAACAACGACCAAAATAGATGCTATAAAATAGATCCATTCTGCCTTCGATTGCTTTATTCCTCTTCTTACAAGAAAATTGATTGGCTTCACGCTCAATATGGCCATAATCACAGCGCCCAAGACAGCATCCATCATAAAAATCAAATTGGAACTAAGTAAGTACGACAACCCTATTATAAAAACAAGTAAAAATAATTGAGAAAGAGACTTTTGGGTTACCATTGTTGTATTGGATTGAAGCAATAAAGATAACGATTCTGATCAAATTTTGATTTAAATCATACTTTTATTATAGTTTTACGGCTATGAATCGTTTCATCATCACTGTCATTCTGCTTTTTTCAAGCCATCTTTCATATTCAAAAACAATCGAGGAACAAATTGAAGCAGCATTTAAACCAAAGGTTGACGTGCTTGCAAAAATCATCTTCTACAAACCATTTGAATCCTTTGAATTTCATTTATCCATTGTTGTTTTGTGGCTAATTTTAGGAGCATTCTTGTTTACCTTCTACTATCGGTTTATTCATATTAGATTGTTTAAACACGCAATTGATATCACGCGTGGACTTTATGACAAAAAGGATGAAGTGGGCGAAGTTTCTCATTTGCAAGCCCTTGTTACTGCTCTTTCCGGAACGCTAGGGTTAGGAAATATCTCTGGAGTTGCCTTTGCCATCAGCTTAGGTGGCGCAGGTGCAACTTTTTGGATGATCGTCGCAGGATTTTTGGGGATGACAACAAAGTTTCTAGAATGTACTTTGGGGGTTAAATACCGATCGATTGATAAGCATGGAGAGGTATCTGGTGGTCCAATGTATTATTTATCAAGAGGCTTGGCCAAACACAATTTACCTATTTTAGGAAAGATTTTAGCAATCGTTTTTGCGGTATTCTGTGTGGGTGGTGCTATTGGTGGAGGAAACATGTTTCAAGCCAATCAAGCCTATTCACAAATCAGTCTTGTATATCCATTTTTGACTGGAAACGGATTTGTTTTTGGAATTATTATGGCGATTTTTGTTGGAATTGTTATCATTGGTGGAATACAAAAAATTGCTAATGTAACCGACAAGTTGGTGCCAATAATGTGTGGAATATATATTTTGGTAGGTCTCGTCATCATTTTTAGCAATATCGATCAAGCAGGTCTTGCCTGGATGCGAATCATAGATGGCGCCTTCAGGGGTAATGCTATTTTTGGTGGAACGGCCGGCGCATTGGTTGTCGGTTTTCAAAGGGCGGCTTTTTCCAATGAAGCTGGGATAGGCTCAGCTGCTATCGCACACTCTGCGGTCAAAACAGATGAACCATTGACCGAAGGCATCGTTTCAATCCTAGAGCCATTTTTGGACACGATCGTTGTTTGCACGATCACCGCATTAATTATCATTTTTACTGGTTTCGACACCAATGTTAGTCAATATTCTGGAGCGCAGATCACAACCATGGCATTCAGCTCGGTCTTTCCTTGGTTCAAGCATATCCTTTCTCTGTCTATATTGCTCTTTGCATATGCTACGATGATATCTTGGTCTTATTATGGCTTGAAATCTTGGACATATATGTTTGGCAATACAAAAAGTAGCAAGTTGACATACAATCTTATATATTTGTCATTTATGGTAATAGGCGCTAGTGCCAATATGAACTCCGTAATGGATTTTTCGGACATGATGATTCTGGGAATGTCATTTCCAAACATTCTCGGATTGTATATTTTAGCTCCTGAAATCAAAGCAGATTTAAAAATTTATATCGAAAAATTAAGAAATACCACATCGAATTAAAACTTAAAACAACCAACGTATGAACAAATTATTTAGACTGAAATCGATCCCTATGCTTCTCGAAGAAGCCAAAGACGAAAGCCAAAACTCATTAAAAAGAACACTCGGACCAACAGCATTGATCATGCTTGGTATCGGTGCAATTATTGGCGCTGGACTATTTAGTATTACAGGAATGGCTGCAGGTCAATATGCCGGCCCTTCTATTACGATTTCATTTATCATTGCAGGAGTGGCTTGCGCTTTTGCGGGTCTTTGTTATGCAGAATTTGCGTCTATGATACCGATTGCTGGTAGTGCTTACACTTATAGTTTTGCTACAATGGGTGAATTATTTGCCTGGATTATTGGTTGGGATTTAGTTCTTGAATACGCCGTCGGTGCAGCTACGGTAGCCATTTCTTGGAGTAATTACTTGGTAAAATTCTTAGGTAATTTCGGGATTGTTTTGCCCTCAGCATTATTGCATTCGCCATTCGAAGGCGGAATACTAAATCTGCCAGCGGTCTTAGTCGTGGTTCTTTGCTCCGTAATATTGTCAAGAGGGATTAAAGGCTCAGCCAATGCCACTTCCGCTATTGTGGTTTTAAAACTAATTGTTGTGTTTGCGTTTATTATCCTTGGATGGCAGTATATGAATCCAGCAAATCACGAGCCATACTTCATTCCAAATACCACGGGTGTTGTTGGAGAATTTGGATGGTCTGGTATTATTCGTGCAGCGGCTATCGTATTTTTTGCTTATGTGGGATTTGACGCAGTGAGCACTGCTGCGCAGGAAACGGTCAATCCTGGAAAAAACATGCCAATCGGTATTCTTGGATCCTTAGTTATATGTACCATTTTATATATTCTTTTTGCTCATGTTATGACGGGATTAGCTAATTATAAAGAATTCAATGTTGAAGGCGACAAATTGGCACCTGTAGCTACTGCTATTTCGCACACACCTTATTTATGGCTCAATCAGTTTATCATTTTGGCTATTCTCGCTGGTTATGTGTCCGTAATTATTGTAATGCTTTTGGGCCAGTCACGCGTATTTTTCTCTATGTCAAAAGACGGATTGATTCCTAAGATTTTCTCGGATGTCCATCCAAAATACCAGACACCATTCAAATCGAATATGCTGTTTATGTTGTTTGTTAGTTTGTTTGCAGCATTTGTCCCAGCAGATGTCGTTGGTGAAATGACCAGTATTGGAACCTTATTTGCATTTATTTTGGTATGTATTGGCATCCTCATTCTTCGGTATAAAATGCCTGAAGCACCGAGAGGATTCAAAACACCATTTGTGCCAGTTGTTCCAATTCTTGGCATTTTATCATGCTTAGGTATGATGGTATTTTTGCCTTTAGATACATGGATTCGACTAATTGTTTGGTTGGCGATAGGAATGGTTATTTATTTCTATTATGGTCAAAAGAATAGCAAACTAAATTAAGATTCTTTTTTCACGCTTTGTATAATGCTATCAACAACTTGATAGCATTTTTTTTGTATTCTCGCTCAAATTTTTATCTTCGCAATCCTAAAATTATCTTCGTGGAGCCTAAGTATATAAGCCATATCTCATCCATCATTCATGTCAGTCTTCGCCAGGTAGAGCAAGTTGCAAAACTTGTCGCTGAAGGATGTTCGACACCTTTCATAGCGCGATACCGCAAGGAAGCGACAGGCAATCTCGATGAGGTGCAAATCGCTCAAGTGACCGAACAAATTGAATATTTTGATGAATTAGAAAAACGGAAAACAGCTATCATCAAAAGCATCGATGAACAAGGAAAACTGACGCCAGAACTTCGCAAGCGAATCGAAGATTGTATGAACAATACCAAGCTTGAGGACATCTACCTTCCTTATAAACCAAAAAGGAAAACACGAGCCACCATCGCCATAGAAAAAGGCTTGGAACCTTTGGCTAATACCCTTTTTATTCAATCCGCGATCGATATCGAGGATGAGGCCGCGAAGTACCTTACCGAGGAAGTAAAATCCACAGAAGATGCCCTTCAAGGTGCAAGAGATATTCTTGCCGAGAAAATCACCGAAGATGAACGCGCACGAAATATCGTTCGAAAAATGTTCGCCGATGCTGCAATCATTACCTCAAAAGTAATGAGTAGTAAGAAAGAGACAGAAGAGGGACAGAAGTATAGAGATTATTTTGATTTTAATGAAGCACTACACAAATGTCCTTCGCATAGACTGCTCGCTATTCGACGTGCTGAAAAGGAAGGTATTTTAACAATGGATATTTCCGTTTCCAAGGAAATGGCTGTCGAATCATTGGATCAAGTGTTTCGAAAAA
>CANHJR010000129.1 GCA_947461165.1 Saprospirales bacterium
ATCCCCTGTCTTCAAGACAGTCCTTGTCACCATTTCACTAGTACCAAGATTGCTCATTTTTGTGAATTTGTAATCAGCACTTCCAGTAATTACTCGTCCTTTTTTCTTAAATTTATGCTCTATGTTGGATTTGAAATGATATGTTTCATTTTTGGCGACATAAGGACTTACCAATTCTGAGGCGTTTATGAGTGTACTATCTTGAAAAATATTATTCTTAGTATGGTACCGACCGTCGTCTCCATATATTGCACCTGAAAACTCAAAATCAATTTTATTGGCCGTGTCAATTCTTTTATCGATTTCCAATCCCATTCGGCTCTGATATACTTTTGCTATTTGAGAAGTTGTATTGTCAGAAATTCGTTTTCCTTGGTCAAAAATTTGAGTATTGATATTGCGAATCGATCCTTCAAAATCTTGCTGTTGATAGTTATATTTGCCTTGAATGCTTCCTGACTCATCCTCCATTTTTTTAGAAACACGTGCACCTATTTTCAAATTTTGTGGTATAACTCCAGAATGATTGTTGTTTGGTCCGCCACCATTCTGTATCCACATGTCTAGTTCCTCATCATAGGACCAATTATTGTCCAATCCGAGGTCTTGTCTATCCTGCCAGTCCAATTCTGAATTAAGGTTATCGGCAATGGCATAAGCAGCTACTTTAAGCTTGTCGCGAAACCCATGAACCATATTGGTGGATTCATATCGATTGGTATTCGAATAACCTTGCTTTGATTTACCAAAAAAACCTTTTTTTGCCTCATCCTTGAGCTTCAGGTTAATGATTTTAGTTTTTTCCTCATCTGCCATTCCTGTATGTTGTGCTTGTTTGCTCTCAACATCTATGACTTCTACTTTGTCGATCATACTTGCATCGAGATTTCTAGTAGCTAATTTGGCATCACTTCCAAAGAAATCATCACCATCGACCAAGACCCTATCCACTTTTTTCCCTTGAGCCTTGATAGTACCATCTTGTGCAACTTGTACTCCGGGTAGTCGCTTGAGAAGGTCCTCAACGTTGGCACCGGGAGGAACTTTGAAGCTATCTGCGATGTATGACACCGTATCGCCGCTCATGGTGACAGCCTTTTGTCCTAACACAATCACCTCCTTGAGTACTCGATTCTTGGAGAATAGTTTTACGGTATCTCCGCATTTTAGCGACTTCGTTTGATAAGATACATACTTGCTATGACTTACTGTCCATTTCAATGAATCTCTTTCACTTATAAGGAAATTAGCCTTACCAAGGCCATTTGTTCTTTTAAAATCGACAAGCTTCCCATTTCTCTCCTTCACCAAGATGATTGTCGCCTTGCTGACTGGCTTTGAATTGGCGTGATCAAGGATAACGACTTGGCAGCTTTGTTGCCCGTAAATTAAGTTTGTAAATCCTAAGATAAAAGCAATGGCAGATAGAAATTTTTTTATCATAGGAGTCTTGTTAGTATATTATAGAACTACTGAATTTCTAAAATATTTTATTAGATTCAAAATTCACAATAAGTTACACAATAAGCCAATGCCTATTGATTACTGGGCTTCATTCTAAGCCTTTTATTTCACATTAGACCCATTTGCCACCGTAGAGTCGGCAGTAACAAATGCTAGACTATCGCCATGATCTGCAAATAAAATCATCCCCTTGCTTTCAATTCCTTTTATCTTTCGAGGTGCAAGGTTGACTAGGACCTGTACTTTTTTACCAATGACTTCATCTGGGGTGAAAACATGGGCAACTCCTGAAACAATAGTGCGGATTTCTGTACCCAAGTCCACTGACAACTTCATCAATTTATCTGTTCCTTCTACCTTCTCAGCTGTCAATATTTCACCAATACGAATATCCATTTTTGAAAAATCGTCGAAACTAACTTCAGCCATTTGATTTAGCTCTTTCTCTTCTGTTAGGACTTGCTCTGTGCTCATAATTGTTTGGTTTGTTTTCGCTTCTAAGTATGCTATTTGTTTATTGATCACCTCGTCTTCCATCTTCATGAATAAATAATAAGGTTCTGAAATTTTATTTTCAAGGCCTATCATTTCAACATTGCCGATTTCAGACCACGACATTTTGGAATTCATTCCCAAACTTTTCCATATTTTCTTGGATGTATTCGGGAGAAATGGTTCGATCATAATAGCGATATTAGCTATGATCTGGAAACAATCGAATAATACAATCCCAGCCTTTTCTTTATCCTCCTTGACCATTTTCCACGGTTCCTTTTCTGTCAAGATTCGGTTTGCATGTCTTGCCAAAAACATGGTTTCAGTCATAGCCTCCCTAAAACTATAGGTCTCCAATGCCTGCTCTACTTTTGACTTTTGGGCTTTTATGATCATTTCCAATTCACTGCAACCAGTTGAAAATGGCACCTTACCATCATAAAATTTATGGGTTAGTACAAAGACCCTATTGATCATATTTCCTAGGATTGCCAGCAGTTCAGAATTAATCTTCAACTGATAGTCATTCCAAGAAAAATCGGAATCCTTGTTCTCTGGGAGATTGGTTATGAGAGCATATCGGAGTTCATCGACCTTGTCTGGCATTGCCTCGAGATATTCATACATTTCCAAGCTCCATCTGCGACTAGTGCTCATCTTTTGCCCTTCGAGATTCAGAAACTCATTGGCTGGAACATCTGTAGGTAAGATGTAATCTCCAGACGCTTTCAGCATAATTGGGAAAATGATGCAATGAAAAACAATATTATCTTTTCCGACAAAATGAATAAGCTTGGTGTCCTTATCTTTCCAGTATGGTTCCCAATTCTTATTGTGATCTTTCGCCCATTGTTTGGTCGCAGAAATATAGCCTATTGGTGCGTCAAACCAAACATAGAGAACCTTGCCATCCGCATTTGGTATAGGCAAAGGGACTCCCCATTCGCCATCTCTCGTCATACTTCGTGCTCTTAGTCCACTATCAATCCAGCTTTTTGCCTGACCATAGGTATTTGGCTTCCAAGTGTCCTTTTTTCCTTCTACCAACCATTCTGTGATCCAATCCTCATACTTCTCCAGTTGAAGATACCAATTAGTCGTCGATTTCAAGGTTGGCGTATTTCCAGTAATAACAGAAATTGGGCTTATTAAATCTAAAGGATCTAGAGACTTACCACAATATTCACACTGATCGCCATATGCCTTATCACTACTGCAGTTTGGACAAACTCCCTGAATATATCGATCCGCCAAAAATGACTTCATCTCACTATCGTAATACTGCTGTGTGGTTCGTTCTTCAAATAATCCTTTATTATAGAAGTCTTGGAAAAAAGCTTGAGCCGTTTCAAAATGGAGTGGTTCCGTTGTTCGATGATAAATATCAAAAGAAATATCTAAACGTTCAAAACAGTCCTTGGACAATTGATGATATTTATCTACCAAATCCCGGGGATTTATATTCTCCTTCAAAGCCTGAATCGTGATAGCTGTTCCCAATTCATCACTACCGCAAACAAAGACCACATCGTCATTTCGTAGTCGACGATACCGAACATATATATCTGCTGGCAGATAGGCTCCAGCCAAATGACCAATATGCTTCGGTCCATTAACATATGGCAGTGCCGCCGTGACGGTGTATCTCTTTGGGTTATTCATGCTATGGACAAATGTAAAACAAAAATTGTTGTTCGATCAAGTTTCAGAATTAAAAAAATGTAATGAAGCCAAAAGGCTCAAAAACAAAAAATACCTGGCAAATATGCCAGGTATTCTTAGTTGACTCACAAGGATTCGAACCTTGACAAACTGCACCAAAAACAGTTGTGCTACCGTTACACCATGAGTCAGTCCAAAATTGGAGTGCAAATATATTTAATTTTTCCTTTTAGTATCAAAAAAAATGCAACCCTATTTGGATTGCATTTTTTATTCTATTTATTTAGGAATTCTAATATTCCCAGTAATCGCTTTCTTTGTCACGAATCATATTATGAATACGATCTGACTCATATAACAAGTCATTTCCAGTTGCATATTCTTGTATTCTTCTTTCAAAAGCATTTGTTTCTTTGTAGATATAACTTGAGAAATATCTCATTTCCATAACATCTTCCCAGCTAGTTGTATTCGCATCGTTCTGAACATTGAATACTTGATTCTGAGCTAATATCTTTCGTACATCTGGATAATATATCCAATACATTGGCTGATCGCCAACATAATCTCCTTGCTCACTCACTTTGTCAGTTACCATACAGATACCAAGAATTCTAGTCACCATAGTTGAAGTTTCAATGTCAAAGTACCACTCTTCCTTGATACGCATTTTGGTCACCTTGGCTGGATCAAAATCAGATACTGCAGGCACTCTCTCTTCTAAGCCTGTTTCAAAATTCACACGAGTTATCGTATCATTTCGAACTCCGATCTGAGCGACATCTTGTGCTTTCATTGGCTCCTGGAATGTTTCTCCTTTATCACTAAGTGTAAAAACTTGAATTTCACCGCTCTTAGCCGCATCATGAAGAATCTTCACGATACCTTTCTGTGGATGTGCAAAAGGCAGATTAATTTTCTCTTTAAAATCGATTACTCTCCAAATCCTTTTCTTCCATTTGATATCAGCTTCTCGAAGATGATCATAAGCTACAATTTCACGTTCCTTTAGAGTCACTTCTTCGTACCCACCATCTAGTTTTCTGTCTGCTTCATCGAGGTTGTCTTGCGCATTTACATTGAATGCAAACGCAGAAATCATA
>CANHJR010000130.1 GCA_947461165.1 Saprospirales bacterium
ACGAAACCCGGGAGACATCTGCAGATAATCCCGACTGTTTATATCAAAAATGAAGTTTTTTTTCAAGCGAAGAGCTTTGTTGAAATCGAGGAACTTGCAGTCAAAACAACTCGTCTTATAGATGCTATTTGTAGCCAAAATGGAATATCATATACTGAAATACAAATTGATTGTGATTGGACAGATAGAACAAAGGGTGCTTATTTTAAATTCCTATCCTTAATGACAACGAAGGACTTCAATAAAAATATAAGTGTAACCCTCAGATTGCATCAGATAAAGTATAAGGAAAGGACAGGAATACCGCCTGCGGATAAGTTTGTATTGATGTATTACAATATTGGTGAACTTGAGGACCTAAAAGCAAATTCCATATACAATTATAGAATAGCAGAGACCTATGTTCAATCCCTTCGAACATATCCAAAACCTTTCAGTTTAGCATTGCCAATTTTTAACTGGGCTATCCGACTCGATCATGGTCACGTTAGAGACATTGTTCGTGATTTCAATTTGGAAGCCCTGGAAAATAGGAATAAGTTTGAGCGACTAAACGATCAGTTATATCGAGTATCGGAATCCCATTTTGCAAGCGGAGTTTATTGGAAATCAGGTGATTTATTGAAGTTAGAGATTGTTGCTGTGAGTGACCTGAAATCGATTGTTCAGCAGGTCTCTGCCAATAAAATTCATCCAATTGATGAAGTCATTTTTTATCATTGGAATGAAGCCAATTTGAAAAAATATCCAGTTTCAGATCTAAGAGAGTTAGTCAACCCATTATAAGTATGATGCATAGTTAGCATAATATGTATATACAATTTACAGAATTTGATTAAATTTGTATGGACGATTTCTTATTTGATTCTCATAGTTCCATGAAAAAACTTCTCATTACTATATTTATTTTCCCATCAATATGTTTCGCTCAATTTGCAAACTCGGGTGAGAAGCCATATCGATGGCAGGAGCCAGAATCTTTAATTTACCCTAGTTCAAATCTCACAGCGGATAAGTCGAATATCGAGAAATTAGTTCAAAAAGAAGACGGGTTTTATGCTTGTGCTACTGTGATTCCCTCTGCCGTAGGTTTTGATCAGTTTGTATTGTCCGATGTTTTGGCCAATGGGGATAAACTTTATCAATATATCATTCAGTCTGATGGGGCACTTGGTCTGAGAGTTCAATTTGACAAGCTAAAATTGTCATCAGGATCCAAACTATGGTTATACAATCCTGATAAAACCGAATTTGTAGGCCCATACACCGCTTCAGATGTCCAAAATCAGAAACTAATGTCATCTATTGTTCATGGCAATTCTGCTGTCATAATGTATTTAGAGCCACGAAATATTCAAACTAATCCATTCAGAATTACAGAAGTTCGTCATTTTTTTCGAGGTTTGAAGTCCAGTGCAGGCTTTCGAAATTCGCAATCTTGTATGCTGAATGTTCGATGCCCAGAAGGTGACAACTATGCCTTGGAGCGAGATGCCGTCTGTCGCATTTTGGTTTCATCCAATTCTGGGGATGGCTGGTGCACAGGAACCTTGATGAACAATACACTTGAAAATGCCAGTCCAATTATTTTGACGGCGAATCATTGTAGAGAAAGAAGCACCTTCACTAATTTCGCCAACTGGGAATTTCATTTTTTTTATCAGGGATCAACTTGTTCAACACCTTTTTCTGAGCCAGACTTTTATAGATTTAGAAGCTGTGATTTTCTTGCAGCGACAGATCAAGACTACGGAAGTGGATCTTCTGATTTTCTTTTATTACGTTTAAAAGGAGTGCTGCCAGATACCCGTTCTACAGGATTTGAATTTACCCTGATGGGCTGGGATCGTTCGGGTGCTGCACCAAGATCAGGAGTTGGTATACATCATCCTGAGGGTGACATTAAAAAGATTAGTACCTATGTGACGCAAACAACGATTCAAGGGTATGAAATCCCAAGTTTGAATACACACTACAAAGTAAACTGGGCGTCTACTGGCCTTGATCGATATTCTGTAACTCAAGGTGGCTCTTCTGGCTCAGGATTATTGAATACCAGCAAATTGCTTGTTGGCACACTTACAGGAGGTGCATCGGCTTGCACTACAAAGACAGAACCAGACTTTTATGGACGGTTGTCTTCTCATTGGAGAGATTTTGGAAGTGCCAATACGCAGCGTCTGGATGTCTGGTTGGATCCAGCTGGTTTAGGAGCCAATACGCTTAGAACCATTCGATTGAATCAAGCAAATGGTGGTTCAGGAGCATCAGTATCTGATCCGTTAATTTCTAGGCTTGATATGAATCTCAATCGCGAATCACTAGATCTCCATTGGCAGATGTCTGACTATTCCGTTAGATTGTTCGATGCTATCGGTCGACCAGTCATCGAAGCTAAATCGATAGGCAAAGATTCTAAATTGAACATTTCCTCTCTTTCTGCTGGTATTTATATTGTCCAAGTGTCAAAAAACGAGATACGTTATTCAAAGAAAATTCATATTCACTAACAGCAGACTATGCCTGAGTTAATTCTAATTCCCACTCCAATAGCAGAAGATGGGCTTCACGATATTTCCGATTCAGTTATGGAACAGATTTCTGGACTTCGATTTTTTGTAGTTGAAAATCTTAGAACTGCTCGCCGTATATTACGGAAAATGAATTTTAAAGCTGATTTTGACGCTGAAGTTCAGTTTTTTGAACTCGATAAACATGTTTTAGCTTCTGATTTATCGCCAGTAAAGGGTTGGATGCACTCGAATCAGGACATTGGTTTGATGTCAGAGGCTGGGATGCCTTGTATAGCTGATCCTGGACATCTTGTTGTTCAGCTTGCTCATCAAGCTTTGTATAATATAAGACCTCTTGTTGGGCCATCGAGTATTCTTTTGGCTTTGATTTCATCTGGTTTTAATGGCCAAAATTTCGCATTCAATGGGTATTTACCCATAGATAAAAATGATCGACAGGCAGCCATTAAAAAACTAGAGCAACGTATGATATTGGAAAAGCAAACGCAGTTGTTTATGGAAACACCATATCGTAATTTGAGCATTATTGATGATATCTTGAGAGTTTGTCACGGCACCACATACCTTTCCATAGCGGCAGACATTGGCTCAAACAATAGTGTAATCCAGTCAAAAATGATTTCTGAATGGCGAAAATCATCATTGCCAGAGTTGCATAAAAAACCAGCAATTTTTGGACTAGGTTTTTTTTAGTCCCAAAACCAAAGAAAACCTAGATTTTTTACCTATTATTAAAAAAGTAATAGTATATTTGCACTCCTTTTTCAGAATGAGAAGGGAAAACCTAAAGCGGGTGTGGTGAAATTGGTAGACACGCTAGACTTAGGATCTAGTGCTTCGCGGCTTGGGGGTTCGAGTCCCTCCACCCGCACCATCACCAATAATAAACGCAGTGTCGACGATGCTGCGTTTTTTGTTTAACATATTGAAATAAAATAACGCAAAATATATTTAAAATGAACGTCTCAAGAGAAACAAAATCCACGGCGAATGATATTCTTCTTATTGAATTGACACCTGAAGACTACAAGCAGGGATTTGAATCCAAATTGAAAAAATATTCAAAAGAAATGACTGTGCCTGGATTTCGCAAAGGGATGGTACCCGTCGGAATGATTCGAAAACTTCATGGTCAAGCCATCTTGGCAGAGGAGATCAATAATCTGGCAGACAAGGCGCTGAATGATTTTGTGAAAGAGAATAGTATAAAGCTTTTAGGAAATCCAATATTGGCAGATGATCAGGCAGAATTGGAACTGAAACCAGCTGAGGATAAATCGTATCAGTTGAAGTTCGAAATAGGATATGAGCCGAATTTCTCAATCAACCTTACAGGAAATGTATACAATAAATGTGAGATCGATGTCACCAAGGAAATGGTAGATAAAGAAATAGAAAACGTTTTTGCTCATTTTACCAAGCTAGAGGACAGCGCAGATCCAATCGAAGATGGAGATACTTTTTACTTTGATCTAAACAATGCCAATGAAATCAAAGCCGATAGCTTTGCATCAACAGAAGAACTGACCGAAGCAGGAAAAACTCAATTCCTTGGTAAAAAAGTTGGAGATAGCTTTGAAATGAAGCTTCCAGATGCCATCAATAATGAAAAGTTGAATATTAAAAAGTACGTTCTAAATCTCAAAGACGAATCGACGATATCCGATGAGGAATTTAATGGTCCCTTTACCGTTTCACTGACCAACGTGAAAAAGAAGGTCAAGCCAGCCGAGCTTAGCTCAGAACAAGTGCAGCAGATCACTCGTGATGAGTCCAAAACGACAATAGAAGAATTGAGAATTGCTCTCGAGGATGATATTAAGAAGCAATATGATAGTCTTGCCACCAACTTCTTGAGAAACGATGTTTATGAGTATGTTTCAACCAATACAGCAATAGACCTTCCAACGAGTTTTCTTAAAAAATGGTTGGTCTCCGAAAAGCAAAACAATATCACGGAGGATGCAATTGATAAGGATTATATCAATATTGAAAAGTCAATTAAGTGGGATTTAATCACGTCTAAATTTGCTTTGGACAATGGTATTAAGGTCGAGATCGAAGATGTTAAAAATGAATTTCGAAATCGATATTTAGGCTATTTTGCAAATAGTGGATACAATCCACCTGCTGATCAATTAGATAAATTTGTAGAGGATGCAATGAAAGATCAAAATAG
>CANHJR010000131.1 GCA_947461165.1 Saprospirales bacterium
CTGCACGATAACCAATGATACTCATTTCTCCCTTAAGAACATTGAAAAACTGTGGAATCTCATCCAATCTCCATTTTCTAAGAACGCGACCTATAGGAGTGATTCTGGGATCGTCTTTTGCTGCAAGTAGTGGCGTGTCTAGCTCAGCGTCACTTCGCATAGATCTAAATTTATAGATGAAAAAAGGTTTAAATCCTTTGCCTATTCGCTCCTGCTTATAAAGTATTGAACCACCATTGGCGATCTTTAGCATCAAAGCCAAAAGAACGAATACTGGACTCAAAAGGACAATAGCAATGATGGAAATGATGATGTCGAGGAGCCATTTGATATTTTTCTGAGCTAAGTCTAGTTCGTCAGGATAGATTTCTAGAAAAATAGGGTTGTCGATACCTGTTAAGCGATAACTCTTATTGATAATGTCATAAATAGTTGCAGGTGTTTTGATGATGATTTCATATGGAGCAAGAATGTCAATAACGAAATAAATAAAGTTTTGATCTGTTGAATTGATAATGACCTGGTCTACCGTTTTGGTCTCAACTGTTTCAATGAGCTTGGATATGTCGCCAAGATATGGAAGGTCACATTCATTTGTGTTTTTGTTGGCGAGAAAACCAATGTTCTGAAAACCAAATTCCTGATACTCGCAGAGACTAACATCATTATAACTGTTTTTATTTTCTAAATCGATAATGAAAATAGAGGAAAAATGCTTTTTTCCGGAATTGTATAGATGCTTGTGAATGGTCAATATAATCAAACGACCCAAAACATAAAGGCCAAATTGTAGAATAAAATAGAAGCTAAAAACTTTTGCAAGGTTTTGTTTGCTATAGTTGTCATCTAAGAATGCATAGAATACAATAAAGATGACTCCAAACAATGAAACGATAAAGGTTTTGATAATTTCCTTGACCCGAGATTTGTGAAATAAGGAACCATAAAACCCAAGAAGAAAATATAGTGTTGTCCAAAACAATGGAATGAGAATAATACTTACATAGAAGGTCTTATCTTGTATAAACTCTTCAGCTTGAATAGAATATGGGTAAGGGGAGAGTGTCTTGCGATAATAGTATAAACAAGCCCATACCATTGAAGCGATTATGAAATCTATAAAAGGATAGACGGAGAGTCTATTGCTTGTCTTCAAATAGTTTGGAATTGATAGATTTTATATCTAATATTAACCTTGAATTGATAAAAATATTGCATCAATATTTGATGAAAACATTTTTCGTTTCGGTAAAAAATCGCATCGCTTCAAAGCCACCTTCTCGACCTACTCCACTTTCTTTCATACCTCCAAAAGGAGTTCTCAAGTCACGAACCATCCAAGAGTTGACCCAGACTATTCCTGAGTCGATTTTTTCAGCTACTCGATGTGCTCGTTGTATCGTATCTGTCCAGATAGTACAGGCCAAGCCATAGGGCGTGCTGTTCGCCATTTCGATGGCATCCTCTTCTGTATCAAAAGGAATCAAGGTGACTACAGGCCCAAATATTTCTTCTTGGTTTACTTGACAGAGATGACTTAATCCTTCGATAACCGTAGGTTGAATGAAGAATCCATCTTTGCATTCTCCTTCTATAGACAATCTATTGCCTCCGATGAGAATAGAACCACCCTCTTTTTTTGCTAAATCGATATAGTTCAGAATTTTTTCCATGTGGACTTCACTGACGATTGATCCTAGATTGACCTCCGTTCTTGGATCTCCAACCTTTAATTCTCGTACTTTGGAAACAAAAGCGTTCTTGAATTGCTCATAAATACCTTTCTGAACAAAAATTCTAGACCCACAAAGACAGATTTGACCTTGGTTGGTAAAGGAAGATCGAATCGTCGTCGCCAGCATTTCATCAAAATTGCAGTCATTGAAAATGATGTTCGGGTTCTTCCCGCCGAGTTCCAAAGAGACTTTTTTGAACGTTTTGGCACATTCACCATTGATATATCTTCCAGTAGATGTGCCGCCGGTAAAGGCGATAGCCTTGACTTTTGGACTAGCTACAATAGATGCGCCAACAGTACTTCCAAGTCCATGAACCACGTTCAAGACACCTGCTGGTAAGCCAATTTCAGCACAAACCTTCGTTAGGAGATAGGCTGTGTATGGAGTGACTTCAGATGGCTTAGCTACTACCGTATTGCCTGCTGCGAGAGCAGGAGCTATTTTCCATGTAAATAAGTATAAGGGTAGATTCCAAGGCGAAATGCAACCAACAACGCCTAGTGGTTTTCGTAAGGTATAGTTGAGCCCTTGACCTGGGGTATGATGACTCTCCGATGGGAAATTCATCTGAGCGGCGGCAAAAAATTTAAGATTAGATATCGCTCGCGGTATATCGGCTTGTTTCGCAAGCCAAGTTGGTTTGCCATTATCCATCGATTCAGCCTGAACAAAATTATCCATTCTCGCCTCAATCATGTGTGCGATTGCCAATAAATAATCAAATCGTTTTTCAAAACTGAGCAATGACCAATCTAGGAATGCGTTATTGGCAGCATGGATAGCTTGTTCGACATCTGTAGAATCACTATCTGGAATCGTACTAAAGACTTTTCCCTGCGAAGGATTTATGTTTTCAAGCGTTTTCTTGGATCCGGAATCCAAAAATTGACCGTTAATATAGTTTTGTATTGTTATCATTTTTTAATGCTAAGTTCGGACGATATGCTTTCAGAACAAAAATACAAGAAAAAATTTAGTCTGATGGTAATGGATTGATCCATTTACGTTCAACTTATTTCACTTAATTGAAAAGTTATTTAAAACCAGCATCTAAGTCTTTGCAACGAGCAGTAATTCCTTGCTTTCCAGGGTCAATGATCATAAAAGCTGAAATCAAGACTTAGAAATTATATCCAAATCCTATTGCAAAAGACCCAAGATAATTAGTCGATTTGCGATAGTAGGAAGCAAAGCTTGGATCTTCATATCTGACCCTATTGTGTATCTTGTAGCCATTTCCAAAATCTAACTAATATGTAATTATATTTTGAATGGTACCTATGAACTCGATATGAACCATAGGACCAATAGCTATCTGCTGTGAATTGAAATTTTGAGAATTTATTGCTGATGAATTTCCATAACCATAAAAAACGCTAGTACCTAAATACCAATTAAAACTTCTAGGTTTTTTGAAATAAATACGAAGCGTTGGGTTTACTTCAATTCCAAATTGGTCATTAAAATTAGAAGAACTATCATTGGTGACCGAAAATGAATAGCCTAAGGGTAAAACAATCGAAAAATTATTTTTTGAGTCAATATATCTTTCATATTGAACTGCCATACCAAGTCCTGTGCTATTGGCGTTGAATGGTTTAATGGTCAAATTGTTTTTAAACTTAAAACTGTCTTGTGCCGATATCGATGTAACTATAAGAAATATATATGAGATAAAAACTGTTTTTTCATTTGTTTATAATTTAATTTTCATTGGTCACTTGCTAAGCCATGTCTATTCAATCGCTTTGCGTGTTTGTCAAAACATGGGCATTACATTAGTATTAATTTGAACTTGGCACAACGAAAAATATGTCAATTTACTATTACATCAAATGTGATTTAACAGTTTTGATGATCGCTTATTTCACTTTATTGGCTAGCTGTCCACAACCAGCATCTATATCTTTGCCTCGACTGCGTCGCACTTTTGCTTGAACTTTGAGACTACGAAGCACCTCAAGAAATTTATCTCGATGCTCTTTTTTTGACTTATGATACGGCACATCATCTACAGGGTTATATTCAATAATATTGACATATACTGGAAAATCCTGACATAATGTAGCGAGCTCTCGAGCGTCTTCCTCGCTGTCATTAACTCCACTAAGCAGAATATACTCATAGGAAATTTTATTCTTCGTCACATCATAGAAATGCTTTAAGGCAGGTATTACCAATTCTAAAGGATTACTTTTGTTGATATCCATAATCTCTAGACGTTTGTCATTACTGGAAGCGTGCAGTGAGAGAGCAAGATTTATTTTTAATCCCTCATCGGCCAAACGAATAATATTACGAGCAACACCTGAAGTTGAGACGGTGATTCTTTTGGCTCCGATACCAAGCCCTTCTTTTTCGTCATTTAAAATGCGAAGACTCTTGACGACCTCATCATAATTTAGCAAAGGTTCTCCCATACCCATATATACGATATTGGTGAGGGATTGTTCAAAGTCAAGTTTAGATAACTCATCTAGAAGATAAACTTGGTCATAAATTTCCCAAGCAAATAAGTTTCGTTTGCGAGCGAGAAAACCTGTTGCACAAAAAGTGCAGGCTAGGGAACAACCAATTTGGGACGAAATACAAGCGGTGTATCGATCATCTTTTGGAATTATGACTCCCTCGATAGCCTCCTGATCAAAGGTTTGGAACCCTACTTTGATTGTTCCGTCTTGACTTCGTTGTATAATATCAACAGTGATCTCTTCGATTGAAAATTGATCCGAAAGTTGAGATTGAAGTGTATTAGGTAGATTAGACATTTTTCCAAAATCTAGGACACGATGAGACCATAGCCATTGGTATACCTGCTTTGCGCGAAATCCTGGGATTTTTCTGGATTCAAACTGTTGAATTAATTCCTCTTTAGAATATTCACGGATATTTACTTTCAAATTGATGGATTAAATGGTATAATGTTATGTTTATTGGATTCGTTTCAGATATGATTCTAAATCTGATTGATC
>CANHJR010000132.1 GCA_947461165.1 Saprospirales bacterium
AATCCTTCATTTTCTTCTAGCTCAATAGGCTTCGTTAGTTTCCAAAAAAACAGGATACACAATACACCTAGTATGTACAAAAAAGAAATAAAATGAGGCGTAAAATTATTCTTTCCTCTTTTAAAATCAGTAGTAGCTACCATTGATTTTATCCTGGTTTATGATTAATATGAAGTACCATTTTTAGCTTCAACTTATTTCCAATATCCATAACATTTACCAAATCTTGCACAGTAAGAGACTGATCAAATCTCAATACAATAGTAGGTAACTCTTTGATAGAAGCCTCATTCTTCAAGGTAGTTTCAAGGCTTTCAATTCCGACTTGTTTGTTGTTTACAAATATAAGTTTCTCTTTGTTAATTGAAACGACAATGGGCTGTTTTGCTTGACTTGCACTGGATTTTGCATTTGGCAAAGATAACTTAATCACATGCGGATTGACTAAAGTAGAAACGATCAAAAAAAACAGCATCAAAAAAAACATGATATCATTCAGTGATTCGGTACTTACCTCTGCCTCCTCTTTACGTCTATTTCGATATTTAGACATGTATAACTATTTAAGTGGTGAGGTAATGGAATCAATAAATTCTGACGACCCTTGTTCTAAAATAAAAATATTCTTTTTGATTTTTCTAGAAACAACGAAATAGAAAAAATAGGCGAAAATACCCAAAGTTAAACCTAGTGCTGATGTGAGCATCTTGACATATAGCCCTCCAGAAATAGACTCTATGTTGTAGTCTCCTGTTGCATTTATGGTATAAAAAATCTGGATAACTCCAGCAATGGTACCAATAAAACCAAGCATTGGCGCTAATTTGGAAATTAACCCAAGTATCTCCTCGCCCTTTTCCATTTTAAAAACTTCCAAATCTATAGCCTTATCCATACTAGCTTCAATATCCTTTAGCGGCATTCCAATTCTAGAAATTCCTTTAAACAAAACTCTTGATAGTGGTGAACCATTGTTTTGACAAACATTCTTTGCGCTTTCAATATTTCCTGTAGAGATAGCCTCATTTACCTTCGCTAAGATCAACTCATCACCTCCTTTCATTTTTAATGCAATCAATCTATCTACAAAGACAAAAATAGCAACTATAGACAATATAAATATAAGGATGGCAATAGATTGACCTGTAAGTCCCATTTTTCCTATTACGCTTAAAAAAGACATTTCTGTTCCGTTCATTATGTTATTTTTTTATTTAGTGCAAATCTATCAAACAAATACAACTCAAGATTTTCTAACTATAAACGTAAGAATGTGGTTTGTATTATTTAGTTTACATTCTTTTGAATTACTTTACTTTTACAATTCAATAAATCGAACTAAGATTTTGGATAAGTTAGCTCTAAAGGAAGAAATAAAAGTAGCATTAAAGACAATATATGACCCTGAAATTCCAGTTGATATATATGAATTGGGGTTGATATACGAAGTAAATATAGACGAGAATACACATGTAGAAATTGTAATGACTCTCACTTCTCCTAATTGCCCTGTTGCTGGTTCACTTCCCGAAGATGTTCGGGCCAAAGTGGCATCGGTACCGGGTGTTGAAGGTGCGCATGTTGAACTTGTATTTGAGCCATCATGGGATAAGACCTTTATGAGTGAAGAGGCCATGCTGGAACTCGGCTTTCTATAAAATAGGAATGATACAATTTATCAGATAACATTCCCGTTGAAAAAACTTCGAATATCCATCGGCTTTTTTCCTTCCGCTTGAATTTCAAGTATGTTATAAAACCCATCCTGACAAATCAACTTTAAATAGGATTTAGAATCTGTAAGGATCTGAGTTTTACTTATTGGATTTGCATCTTGCAATTCCGATTTCTGAAAATGGCCTGATTTTATTATGTACTTTTTATCGTTGTAGATAAAAAAAGGTTTGTAGACTGGCCAAAGACCTCTTAATAAGTTATGTAGATTCTCTCCGGAACTAAAATCCGTAATTTCTAGTATTTCTTTTTCAATTTTGGGCGCCAAGTGATCCACCTCGGTAAATGATTGAGGAATTGTATTGATTGGACCTTTTTCCAATTCGACAATCGTTTTTAAGACCAAACTTGCTCCTATATCTTTCAACTCATTATATACGGATCCAAAATTATCCTCATCCTTTATCCGGTATCTTTCTTGAAACAAAATCTCGCCTTCATCAATTTTAGAATTGATGAAAAAGGTAGTAACTCCAGTTTCTTTTTCTCCATTTATCAAAGCCCAATTGATAGGTGCCGCTCCTCGATAATTTGGAAGAAGAGATCCATGTAAGTTAAAGGTACCAATCTTTGGCGCTGACCATATGACCTCCGGCATCATACGAAAAGCTACGACGATGGCTAAATCTATTTCTAGGGACTGATATTTATTCACAAAATCTGGATCTTTCAATTTCTCGGGTTGGTAGATATCAAGATTGGTAGCAAGGGAATATTTTTTTACATCCGAAATAGACAATTGTTGTCCTCGACCGCTAGGCTTGTCGGGAGCTGTTATCACGGCAACTACATTGAATCCTCCTTCTACAATTTTTTGCAATGATGCTACTGCAAAATCTGGAGTTCCAAAAAAGGCAATTCTAAATTTATTTTTCATAATTGACTGCAAAGCTAATTCGTTTTCTAATGAAGAGTTTATATTTGTACTATGAATTTAACGGCAACTATAATTACGATTGGTGACGAACTATTAATTGGTCAAACAATCGATACAAACTCAGCCTATATCGGACAAAAACTTGGCGATATAGGAATTAAAATTCGAAGAAGGGTTGCCATTGGAGACGATAAGGATGAAATTATTGCAGCAATAAATGAAGGGTTTCAATTGTCCAATATTGTCATTTTTACAGGTGGTTTAGGACCGACCAAAGACGATATTACAAAAAAAACAATCGCCCAATTTTTAGGTTTAAAACTAGTACGAGATGAGCCTACTTATCATCAAGTGAAAGCGTTCTTCGAATCAAGAAATCGGCCTTTTTTGGATGTAAACAAGGCACAGGCTGATGTTCCAGAAAACTGCATCGTTTTAAAGAACGAAAGGGGTACAGCGCCAGGGATGTGGTTTGATTTGGACAAGAAAATATTGATTAGCCTCCCAGGAGTTCCTTTTGAAATGAAGTATTTGATAGATAGGGAGGTTCAGCCGAGACTTAAAGCTAAGTTTGATTTGGACCATTTGTATCATTAACATATCCAAACGAGTGGCATTGGAGAAAGCTTCTTAGCTAAAAAAATAGAACATATTGAAAATGACTTGCCTGAAAATATCAAGTTGGCCTATTTACCTTCATTAGGTATTTTAAAATTAAGATTAAGTGGTCAAGAATCAAGGAGACTGGAGATTGAGTCTTTTGGGACGCGTATTGTCGAAGAAATCAAACCGTATTATATCTCTAGCTCCGATTTACCAATTGAACAATTACTTTTAGAAAAGTTGAAAGAAATAGGTTCGTCATTCGTTACTGTGGAAAGCGCAACTAGCGGATTCTTGGCGGATTCATTCACAAATTTTTCAGGCTCTTCAGATGTATACAAAGGAGGTTGGAATGTATACTCTGATGAGTTCAAATCGAAGGAACTTGGAGTCAGGAAAGGTACTTTGCTCAAATACAGCAGTGTTAGTGAGGACACCTTACGCGAGCTTTTAGATTCTGCTCGTCAAAAAACAAATGTAGATTATGCCGTTGGTGTGGTTGGTTATCTTGAAAAGAATGACGTCAACACAAGTGCTTTTGCATTTATTGGAGTCAAAGACAAAATTTCAATACAAATCCTCAAAATAGAATTGTTTCATCAACGGGTTCAAGCGAAAGAGTATATAAAAAATTGTCTCTTTTCATTTTTCTATACTTGTTTGAAAAATAATTAAAAAAACTTGGAACTTTATTGCATTGAATCACATTGTATTTATTAGAACCAAATCCGTAGCATATGAAATATATTTTTGCCATAATGGTTTTCTCTCTCTTTTCTTTTCAAAACAAGCCTTTTGAAGATAGCGTCTTATTTGCCAATACTAGTTTCAAACTTTTCACGCAATCCGAAGAGGCAAGTTTTATTAAAAAAATGTATTTGCCCAAAGGGCAAAGCAGCAATGATTTTTACGAAAAATTCACATTCTATGTAATAAAAGATGAAAAAGACGTTATTAAATCTTCCAAAGAACGGGTAAAGAAATTACAAGAAAGACAAAAAACGGATCCGAAATGCAATTATGAATATATTCTTAATCACGATAACTCTGGATTAGTTTTCCAGTATTTTATGTCTGATGATGAAAAAGATTTTCTTGAGTATAACATTGAGAAACACGTGCTCAATACTCATGGGAAATATATAGATCAAATTTCGGTCTATAGATATTCTTACAGAGCATATGCCGAAGACAAGGTTTCTTTTTTAAAATATTTGGATGACAATAAGGCACAACTAATCCAAGATATGTGGACATTTTCTTTATGAAAACGTCTCCATTTCTTTAGAATCGATCCATCCATAAACCATTGTAGGGTGGGAATCTTGTTGGAAAACATTACCATTGGAGTCAATCCCAATGGCTCCAGCAAAGCCATTAATTTGTGATAATTCATCAAAGGTTTTAGCAAAAGCTTCTTCAATCGCAAACCCATCGGTTACTCTAGTTACTATTTTTACAGCAATA
>CANHJR010000133.1 GCA_947461165.1 Saprospirales bacterium
AAACTTAAGCCGATAGTCGTTTTTCGCTCTAATTTCAAAACATCTAGATTGGTATCAATTGGAGTCTTGATCTTACCCTCTGCAATTCCTTTAAGGGATATGACGATGGCTATCTTGATTCCAATAGAATCGACTTGCACATTAGAAACCCCAGGAACGGAAGCCGCGATAATCGAATCGAGGTCGATGAACTGAGTTAAGAATGTTGCAGGAAGTGCCGCCTTTATAGTGTCTGATGTTATGGAATTTGTACTAATTGATAACGGGTATGTTAGGTATTTTAGTCTTCCAGACAATACAGGATTGATTGGAACAGGCAATGGCAGTGCTACTGCTGATGCCCCAAAACCTATGACACTAAGATCTGATGAATTTCTTCTGAGAAAAAGAGTATTTGCGGTGTCGCCATCTATTGTCAAATTGAGATTTGACAATGGATATGTCGTTGTATTTCTATTGGATGTAAAAACATATTTAGTGCTGTCCTCTTGGACTAGGCTGGAAAAGTCGAAGATGCCATTCTGTTTTTGAACCTCCGGACGGCCTCGTGTATCAGAGTTGAACACAAATGTATCTCCAACATTTGGTATACTCGTGACCGGTATAATAACTTGAGCCTTAGCTTGGAATGTTAGAACGAAACACAATAAAAAATAAAAAAGAGTTTTCATAGAATAATTTGAGCTTTGATCTACAAAAGTAATGGATTTGTGCCACAAATCAAAATTAATAAAATGAAAAAGAAACGAATTACTTGATTTGGATAAGCATCTTCTTGATGCGTTCTCTCAAGCTTACCGATGCTGGTACAAGAGGGAGTCTAAGATGTTCTACACAAAGATTGGACAGACTCATAGCTGCTTTAATTCCTACAGGATTACCTTCCTCAAACAATAAATCTATAAACTCTGAAAGATCAATTTGAGTTTCACTAGCTTTTTTAAAGTCACCATCAAGACAAAGATTTACCATTTGACTGAACTCCTTAGGCAATAAGTTTGCTATTACAGAAATAACACCCTGCACTCCAATCGCCATCTGAGAAACAACAAGATTATCATCACCACTTAAAACAATAAAATCCTTTGGTTTGTTTTTGATCAGTTTTATACATTGATCTATACTTCCACTTGCTTCTTTGATTCCTACTATATTCTTAATTTCACGTGCAAGCTTCAAGGTCGTATCAGGATGCATATTGGAAGAGGTTCTTCCAGGTACATTATACAATATCACTGGCAAAGGGGATGCCTTAGCCACTGCCTTGTAGTGCTGATAAATGCCTTCTTGACTTGGTTTATTATAGTATGGGCTTGCACTCAAGATAAAACTATATCCAGAAAGGTCTGCTGCACTTAATTCATCTACTACTTGCTGTGTATTATTCCCTCCAAAACCAGCAATAAGAGTGATCTTCCCTTGAGCTTCTTCAGCTACAAAAGTTAATATCGCTTGACGCTCCTCGGATGTCAATGTTGGGGTTTCCGCGGTTGTCCCGAGAACAACCATGGTGTTCAGTCCTCCTTTGATGCCAAGTGCAACAATTTTTTTAAGAGAGGTATAATCTACATTCCCTTCTTTGTCCATCGGTGTGATAAGTGCAACACCGGTCCCTTTAAGTTCTTCTATCATTATGTTTATATACGCTTTGTTGCAATTTTAAGGTAAAAAACCAAGCATCACATTTTTTTCGGACTGCAAAAGTAGTTAAAAAACGATAGAATTGATTGTCTAAGAAATAAAAAAAGTATTAAACCCAGATAAGCATTGGCTCCATATGTCTTGAGGGCTAGCGATAAAATTTGATTTTATCAAATTTTCGTTGATTGAACGTCGAACGTTTACATAGGAATAAACAAGCGCTACAACGCTTACGTTCATCTTACAAGAAGATTTGGACCAAGTTTAGTTGCTAATCGCTGTGCTCATTTGGCTATATCGATCTATTCGATCACTAATTCGTTGTTCTGCTGATATTTTTTCTAATGGTTCTAGATTCTCTAATATGTGTTTCTTTAAAGTTTCTGCCATTTTGATCGGAAAATAATGTGCACCACCAGCTGGCTCCTTTACGATACCGTCTATGATCTTATTGTTTAGATTGTCAGTCGGAGTCAATTTGAGGGCAGTGGCTGCGCGCTCTTTCTGCTCCCAGGTTCTCCATAAAATACTACTACAAGACTCTGGAGATATGACGGTAAACCACGTATTCTCCAACATAAAAACCTTGTCCCCAACACCTATTCCCAATGCGCCACCGGATGCGCCTTCACCTATGATATAGCACAAAATTGGAACTCGTAGTTTTGCCATTTCAAATAAATTTCTAGCAATAGCCTCTGCTTGTCCGCGGTCTTCAGCTTCTATACCCGGAAATGCTCCTGGCGTATCAATCAAGGTAACTACCGGTATATTAAATTTTTCTGCCATTTTCATCGCTCTTAAAGCTTTTCGATAGCCTTCTGGGTAGGGCATTCCAAAATTTCTAAATTGTCGTTGCTTCGTGTTTGCACCTTTTTGATGTCCGATAATCATAACCGATTTGCCCTCTATTTTTGCCATAAAACAAACAATCGCTTTATCATCTTTTACATTTCGATCTCCATGTATTTCAATAGCAGAATCCGTCATGTTTTCTATATATTGGAGCGTGTAGGGTCTATTTGGATGACGAGACAACTGTACCTTCTGCCAGGTAGTTAACTTCTCAGTAACAGCACTTTTTTCAGCTTCTAATTTTTGTTCCAAAACTTGAATTTTGTCAGTCATGTCGAGATCTGACTTTTTAGCCAATTCCTTTATTTCATCTATTTGCAATTGAATGGTTTCTATGGAAGATTCAAAATCTAGATATTGAAAAACATTGTCTGTGGTTGCGCTCATATTTTCTTTTCTCCGTTTGTTTGATTTTGCAAATATATTGAAATAATACAAGATATGATTTTTGAATGTAAATTTATAAACCGAATAGGTATATAAACAAAATCCTCCTAAAATAAAAAATCCCTACAAAAAAAATAGTTGCAGGGACTTTTCATAATTATGATCTCTATTCAAAAAGACCTCGAAAAACGATTTTATTCCTTGATGATTCTGACGACTTGGTCTGAAATTTTTCTGGAAAGGTAAGAAACACGAATGATATAACTTCCTTTTGCCAAATGTTCAATACTAGCATTTGCCGAAGTACCCACTTGATCAAATGATAATCTATGGGCTCGTCCTTGAACATCAATTGCTAATATCTTGCTTACTTGATTGGTCAAATTGTCAAGCTTTATAGATTCCGAACTAGGATTTGGGAAAACGATTAGGGAAAGTGCTTTGTTACCGATAACAACCGAGCCAGTGCTATTTGTAGAGGTTTTGAAAGTTTGAAAGCTTGATAGCGCAGAATCAGTGGCTGTTTTAGCTGCAAAACGATAATTATAAGTAGTATTGGGTATCAATCCTGTTAAGGTTCTCGAAACAGCAGTAGCACTAGAACCTGTTGCAGTTGCTGGGATTGTCGCTACTCTTGTTAAAGAAGAAGTCAAGGTTCCATATTCAACAAAAATATTGGTGCTTGTTCCATTGGCATTGACTGATGCATCCAGTTTAGCGCCAGTTGTAGTTATGGATCCTGATGTCACACCTGATATGCTCGGAGGTGTACTCACGACACCTTCTGCAAGATTGCGAATGAGTGTGCCAAATGCGTCTCCGCTATTTGTGGCGTTTCCATTCGTTGCGTTGCCTGCAATATTCATAATCACCGGTCCGCTTCCAGGAGCAGGAGCAGTCCAATCAAAGGTCCATTCAGCTCGTCCGGTAGTCGCCATTGATTTAGGGGTTGTATGATGAATTTCCGTACCCATGCCCATTGTACCGGTAGGAGCAGCAGAAAATGCACCACCTGTTGTAGTAAAGTCAAACCCTGCTCGACTAGCGGCCGCTGTGTATGAATTATTCGCTACAGAAACAACGACCGAGTATTTTTTTCCAGGTATGTACGTGGTACTTGTAGAGTCGCCATCCAATTTTATCTTGACGACAGTATTGGCAGTAGGAGAGGTGCCATGACAGCTACCACCACCGCAACCAGTGCTTTGGCCCATGATTCCAGTTGAATTAGAAGCAGTATGCACATAGATAAAAGCTGTAGCACACGCTATCATCGCATAATAAAGTATTTTTTTTCTCATATTTATTTTATTTAAAAAGTAAAGATAATGAAAACGGTATAGAAAATCTAAATTTTAAAAAAAAGGCAACATTTTTTTGATCTCTATTTAGTGTTTATCCAAATTGAATTACTTTAGAGCAACATGTTTTTTCGTTTTGCCATTTGAATTGCTCCTTCAAGCAATATTAACAATCTTTCGTTTTCTTTTTTTCAATCCAACCTAATGCGCTTCCAACCAGTTTAGACCAGTTCCAAATTCTGCCACAATTGGTACAGAAAGGCTTGGTATTGCATTCTGCATTTTGTCAAGAATGATCTTGGTAGCTTCTTCTAGCTCTGGTTTGTATATTTCAAAGACAAGTTCATCATGCACCTGCAATGTCATTTTAGATTTCAACTTTTTGGAATTGAATTCTTGAAAAATAGATATCATAGCAATTTTAATGAGATCAGCAGCGCTTCC
>CANHJR010000134.1 GCA_947461165.1 Saprospirales bacterium
ATTGACCCTTTTCAAAAGCAAGAAAATAAGTCAAGGCTAAGGGCATAGCAATATAATATAGAGCCAACAAATTGACTCCAATACTCCGGAATGGTCGTCTAGACCTGAGAACAAGTTCGGTATAAAAAATCGATGCCACCAAAAGAGGAATAGAAAACATCCAATTGTGACTTATTTTGTGAAACGAAACGAGATAGGATATCAAACTAGCAAAAATGGATACCGCGAGAACCAGATTGCGATACAATGTTAAATGAATTTTATCTTTCTTGAACATTGGTTTACAAATTCTATAAAACTCCAGAATGCTTCCTATTAGGATAACACTCATCAAGACCGAATAGGTCAATGGGCTAATTAAAATTCCAAAAATAACGACTGCGCCAAAAACAACAGCAGTTAAGGCTCTAATTTGAAACGTTTTCATTTTTGGAAATCAATTTTGAGTATAAAAAAATAGCGATTGCGATACATGGAAATACAAAGATCAATGGAAAGGTTTTGACATCATCGATGTCTGTCGGAAGAAGTTTAATTTGATGCAAATAGTTTGCTAAAACCTGAAATCCATTGAACATGGCATGAATGAAAATATTCAATTTAAGATCTTGGGTTTGGCTGTACAAATAGCCCAATAAAATAGCAATAAACAAAATTGGCAACAAATTGTAAATACTAAAATGCATAGCAGCAAATATGCCTGAGCTGACAATAATTCCAATCCAAATACTTTTCGTTGCATCTGCAATAATGGGCATCAATAGCCCTCTAAAAAACAACTCCTCCGTCAAACCAGCACCAATCCCTACAAGACAATACATGATTGCAAAATTAATAAACCCTGGCTCATCTAAAAAAAGCTTCATCATTTGTTCAATCAATGCATTTTGATTGTCTGCCAAGATTCTTATTGATGATGGGAATGGAAATTGTTCAATCCAATATTCCATCGAAATCAAAATTGGAAATAAGACAATGGCAAAAAGCAATGCAATGAGATATTTTCTCCAATTCACTTCTGTTTCTAAATGATAAAGAGAGAGAAACTTATTTTTAGAAAATAACGCAAAAAAAACGGCGGGTAAAATAAAAACACAGACCATTTGAATGATTTGTATCGATATCAAAAGACCTCTGGAGAATATTTCTAGCGAAAACGAAAATATATTCCACCCATTCGTCAAACCAATTGCTAACAAAGCAAAAACAAGCAAGCAAAGCCACCCCAAGATGGCAGAGCCAACAAACAACAAAATAGGATGCGAAGGTCTTTGTTTCCAATTCATAGTTATCATCTTTCTAAAGACAAAAATAGGGTTCAATTCTATACTATTGGTGATTATTTCTGTTTCATTACCAATAGGTAACTAATTTTGCAAGATTATGGTCAAAATTGGCAATACTTCTCTTGGTAAATTTCCTTTGCTTCTTGCTCCCATGGAGGATGTAAGTGATCCACCATTCCGCGCACTGTGCAAGGAGTTTGGTGCCGATATGATGTATACTGAATTTATTTCCACAGATGGATTAATTCGAAATGCCGAAAAAAGCGTCAAAAAACTGGACATCTATGAAGATGAACGGCCTATTGGAATTCAAATTTTTGGCAGTGATTTTGATGCTATGCGTGCTTCAGCAGAAATTGTAGAGCGAGCCAATCCAAACTTATTGGATATAAACTATGGATGTCCAGTCAAAAAGGTGGTCTGCAAGGAAGCTGGCGCTGGAATCCTTCGAAATATTCCAAAAATGATTGCTTTAACCAAGGCCATTATCGACAACACCAACCTTCCAGTTACTGTCAAAACTAGATTAGGCTGGGATCAAGAAACGATAAACATTGTTGAAGTTGCTGAAAGATTGCAGGATATCGGAGTTCAAGCACTTTCTATCCACGCTCGAACGAGAGTGCAACTTTATAAGGGTCATTCAGATTGGTCATGGATAAACAAGGTCAAAGAAAATCCAAGATTAACTATTCCTGTTTTTGGCAATGGGGATATTGATAGTCCAGAAAAAGCGTTTGAATACAAGAACAAATATAATGTAGACGGCATTATGATTGGGCGAGGTGCGATAGGCAATCCATGGGTTTTTCGAGAGATAAAACATTACTTTGAACATCAAACGATTCTACCTCCACCCGACGTTCATGAACGATTATACGCAGTGAAAAAACATTTAAAGCGTGCTATTGAATGGAAAGGCAATAATCTAGGGTTACTGGAAACTAGAATGCATTATGCGTCCTATTTTAAAGGTCTTCGTGACATCAAAGAATTCCGGTCCAGACTCGTAAATACGCTTGAATATCAAGAGGTTCTTGACATTTTAGACGAAATGGAAGTGAGATATACTAGTTTAGAATATGCTTAGTGATTTACTCTAAATCTGTGATCTGAATTTCAACGCGACGATCCCTTTCGGCGCTGATTCCGGACGGGAACTTTCCTCCCATCCCTTCAAACCTCATTCGCTTAGGATCTATTCCTCTTTTTACGAGATAACTATATACAGTCTGTGCACGATTTCTAGATAAGAAATTATTCTGATACTCCTCATCATAGCCATCAATATCTGAAGAAACGCCATAAGCAAAAATATGACCAATGATATTAATTTTGTATTTGCTAGTATTCATTCTTTCAAAAAGCGAGTCAAGTTCTCTTTGTGACTGCGGAAGAATCCTAGACAATCCGCCTACAAATAAAATCTTCAATTCTACTTTGTCCCCTTTTTTTGCACTGTCAAAAAACACGCCAAGTTTTGGGATTGGTGATGATCTAAGTGCTTTTTGTTCTTGTTTCTTGACAACCGCTTCTTGCTCCTTCGTTGGTTTTTTGGAGTAATAAATGGTTATATCTCCTTTTCTGTTTTTAGACCGTTGCTCTTCGATATTATCCCTACCGTCTAATGGCAAAGAGCCATATCCCTTGGCAGAAATGAGCGCATTACTATCTGTCTTTTTGAGATTCGACTTTATATTTTTATAGATCGAAAACGCTCGAAATTTTGATAATGAATCATTAATCTTTTTTCCCCCTCGTTCATCGCAATATGCCTGAATGAGAATTCTTTCAATAATAAATTCCTCGAAATTTTGAACCAAAATTTGAAGTCTTTTTTCTTCATTTGTGTCCAGTTCCGACACCTTATATTCAAAATACACAGGATATTGAATAGAATCTTGTGCTGACAGAAAATTTCCAAAAAGGATGAATATGATTACTTCAATTCGTTTTTTCATGTGTTTATAATTTAAATTTAATGGTCACATGCTATGCCCTGAATATTCTTGCGCTTTGGGCATTTGTAGAAATATGGACATTTCATAAGCGATATTCTTCTTTATAATAATTATCAATGGCTTCAAAAAATTCTATTCCATAGGCACGAACAAGCGGCGTTTCAAGGAACTTATATACGGGCACCTTTAATTCTTCTCCTAGAGCACATGCATCACTGCAGATATCCCATTCTTCATAATTGACAGCTGTTAGCTCTCCAACACCAGACTCTCTTATAGGGTATAAATGACAAGAAATAGGTTTTCTAAAACTTGTTTTCTTATCCAAAAAAGCCCTTTCTATTCCACCAACTGAAACTCCTTTTTCATCATAATTGATATATGCACAGGCACCTCCGTCGATCAAGGTCGTTTTTTCATCCTTATCCTCATGGTCGTATGTAGAATAGCCCAGGGCTTCAATAGCATTTCGGCCTTTTTCTGTCAAATAGGATTTGTAATTCTGGTATTCCCTTTTGAGGATTTCAACCTCTTCTTTCTTTAGTGGCGCTCCTGCGTCACCAGCGGTACAACATTCTCCTTTACATTTTGAAAGATTACAAACAAACTTTTTGGAAAATATTTCATCACTTACAAGGATATTATCTACTTGAATCATACGTTATATTCTGAACAAATATAAGTATAACCTGATTGGAAAGATTCTTATTTTGTTTTTGCTAAAAAAAAATTGAAAGATGATCTGGTATTTTGTATTTTTGAAGTTCAAATCAAACACTATGAAATACTTCATTCTATCTTTTTCTATTTTTGTTTTTGTTTCATCCACCGGTTGTGGTGATGATCAAACAAACAGTGGTTCAACTGTTTCTGGGGAAATCGCTTTAAATTTTAAATCTAACATAAACGGCCAAGCTGCAAAGCTTGGAAATTATTTCTTGTTACAGAGCGGAGACTCTATTTTAGTTTCAAGACTTGACTACTATCTTGATGAGTTTTCTTTCAATAGCGGTAATAGTTCCGTAAAAAACAACGATCCTTTTCTATATTCATTAACCAAAACTTCCAATACCGCCAAAACAGCTAGCAATCAGTTTTCAACTAGTCTGAGCAACATTTCTTTTTTGGTAGGTCTTGACTCATTGACAAACGCAAGTAATCCAACAATATATCCAGGTAGTCATCCATTAAGTGGCAATCAAAATATGTGGTGGACTATGAGCACGAACTATCGTTACATTGTTTTTGAAGGGAAAATTAAACTTGCTAACGGCACCATTCGGGACTTCGCATACCATACCGGGTTAAGATTTAAAAATGTTGC
>CANHJR010000135.1 GCA_947461165.1 Saprospirales bacterium
TCAGTCCATATCAGGATGAAATTAGTTTTAATCTCCAAATTCTAAACAATTTTGCGAATATTATGCAGCGAAATGGAAATAATAGTTTTGCCAAAAGAATTGATGATAAAATGGCAGCTTATGAGAATGCGCTTCAAATTCAATTGAGAGAGCCACGGCCAAATATGTCATCAGGTGCTGGATTGTAAATGATGTGATTTGATTCACTTTGTTTTTTATAAACCTCTATCGTGGATTGTTGAAGTTTTTTTACAGCTTCGACACTACTGTTACGATAGGGGTTTTTTTTACTCCAAAGAGTTCGATCAACCAATTATTATTATTGGCAATTTGTCTTTTGGAGGCACGGGCAAAACACCACTTGCACTAGCGCTTGCAGAATATATCCAAAAAAATCATACGGTTTTTGTTCTCAGTAGGGGATATGGGCGAAAATCTAAAGAAAGTATAGAGGTACAATGTCATCATGGGCTCAATAGTGTTGGAGATGAACCTCTACTAATAAAAAGGGCAAATCCAAATATTCGCGTGGTGGTATCAAATGATAGGCTGATTGGAATAAATATGATAAACAGACTTGAACCAAATTCTAAGGTTATCATCTGTGATGATGCACTCCAGCATCGAAGATTGAATGGAGGGCATCGAATATTGCTAACAACTGCTTCTGATCCATTTTATAAGGATGCCATGTTTCCTTTTGGTAAATTGAGAGACATCATGTCAAGAGCTGCGGTTGCGGATTCAATCGTTGTTAGCAAAACCATTTCAGATACAGATCAAAAGGATATCAAACAAAATTGTTCCAATTACTCAAACGCAGATGTGATTTTTTCCAGTATTCAATACGGTGAATACTATTCCGTTCTTCAGAATAAGATATCGGAACTTCAATCAAGTGTCGTTTTAGTATCGGCAATCGCCAAAAGTGAGCTGTTTCGTGAAGAGGTGGAGAGGAAAGCATTTGTTCTCAAGCATTTTGAGTATAAGGATCATTACTCGTTTACTAAATTGGATTTTCAGAATTGGATTGATTATTGCAAAGAACAGAATATTTTCCAAATCATATTTACCGAAAAGGACCTAGTGAGAATAACTCAAGATGATATGGAACTATTTCAATCGCAATGCATCGATTTGATTGCCCTTCCTATTCAAACAAGATTCATTGGGGATGATTCATCTCGTTTTTTTACTCAGATAGATACGTATATCAATAACTATGTCTAAGCGAATCTTGATTTCAGTAACCAATGATGTTTGTTACGACCAACGAATGCAAAAAACGGCAAGTACATTGACCAAAGAGGGCTATTCGGTAACCATATTTGGTAGAATGAAACCTCGATCTATTCCTATCCAATCCAATGATTTTAAAGCTGTGAGAGTAACCATGTTTTGTAATAGTGGCAAATTATTTTACTTAGAATACAATATTCGATTATTGTTCTTTCTGATGATGAATCGATTTGATATTCTATGCGCTGTAGATTTAGATTCTATTTTACCCAATATTCTTGTTGGGAGGATTAGAAGTTGTCCCGTAGTTTATGATGCACACGAGTATTTCACCGAGGTTCCTGAACTTGCAAATCGACCATTGGTCAAAAGAATATGGAAATCGATCGAGCAATATTCCTTACCAAAATGTGCCAAAATGTATACCGTAGGTCCTTGCATTGCTAAATTGTTTCAAAAGGAGTACGGTAAAAACTGTGAGGTGATTTATAACTTTCCGCGTAGAATTCAAAGGACACCATCTCAAAAAAGTGAAAAATTCACTATAATCTATCAAGGAGATCTCAATGAAGGCCGTGGAGTAGATATTATGATTAACGCAATGGTGGAGATCCCAGATGCCTTGTTTTGGGTTGTTGGCGATGGTTATGAGCGCCTAACGCTAGAGGAGTTGGTCAAATCTTTGAATTTGAGTGAGCGTATCGTATTTTATGGATACATACCGCCTTCTGAGATCAATAGTCTCACATCAAAAGCGCACCTTGGAGTCAATCTTCTTGAGAATATTGGGTTAAATCATTATTATTCATTGGCAAATAAGTTTTTTGATTATATCCAAAATGGCATACCTATACTTACTATGGATTTCCCCGAATATCGGAAAGTCAATGAAACGTATCAAATTGCAGTTTTGGTAAAAGACATAGATTCCAAAGAAATTGTGACCGCAATAAAATCTTTGATGCAAAATCAAGATTTCTACGATAATCTAGTGAAAAACACCGATCTTGCATCTCGTTTTTTAACCTGGGAAACCCAAGAAGAAAAACTGTGTTCTATTTATAATGACGTCGAATAAAACCATCCACATTGTATCTTTTGATATCCCATATCCACCGGTATATGGAGGCATTATTGATGTTTTTTATAAAATCAAGACACTGCATGAGCTTGGTTTTGAAATTATTCTTCACTGCTTTCAATATCGCTCAAAAACCGAAGAGGACGAACTTTCTAAGTACTGCAGAACCGTTTATTATTATAAGCGAAAGTCGGCATACAAGGTTTTCTTTTCTGTCGTTCCATATATCGTAAGTTCGAGATCCAATGGCGATTTGCTCGACAATTTATTGCTCGACGATGCGCCAATTATTTTTGAAGGACTACATACTTGTTTCTACCTTTCTCATCCTTCAATCAAAGAAAGAAATAAAATGGTTTGGATGCACAATATTGAATCAGATTATTACGAGGCCTTGAGCAGTGCTGACCGTAATTTCATTCATAAAATACATTTCAGTGTAGAAAGCAAGAAATTGAAGATGTTTGAATCGGTATTGAAATCAGCAACAACTATTTTTTGTGTCAATCAGGCAGATGCGGAGTATATGACGCAGTATTGCTCACAGTCTATTTTTATACCTCCGTTTCACATCAATGAAGAAGTTAAATTTAAGCCTGGAAAAGGTGATTATATTCTTTATCACGGAAGTTTAGATGTTATTGAAAATCATCAGGCTGCTATATATTTGATTCAAAAGGTTTTTTCCAAGGTAGATAAAAAGGTAATTATTGCTGGTAAAAATCCTAAATCAAGTCTTCTTGCACTTGAGAAAACCTATCCAAATGTTACCATTATGGCTAATTTGCCACACGATGAATTGACAGAATTGATTCGTAATGCACAATGTAATGTTTTATATACGTTCCAATCCACAGGTTTAAAGCATAAACTTCTCAATGCACTCTATAATGGCCGATTTGTAATAGCAAATGAGATGCTTATGGCAAACTCTGGACTGGATAAACTATGTACGATAGCCAATACATCTGAAGAAGTTATTGCGGCAATAAATGAATGCTGGACTAAAGAGTTGTCAGAATCAGATATAGAAGAAAGAAAAAGAGTATTAGTAGATTTGTATTCTAATGCCTCCAACGCAAAGAAGATGATGCCATATATTGTTTCAGAATGAAAGATAAAATTAGGAATATAAATACCATGTTGAAAGTGTATGATCTTGGAGTCCAAAAGAAAATTGATAATGAATAAAAGAGATTATTTTAGAGAGTCGGTAGAGTTGCATCGAAAACATAAAGGAAAGTTGTCCATAGCAGCTAAGATGGAAATAAATTCCTTGGAAGATTTGTCAGTGGTATATTCTCCAGGGGTAGCACAACCTTGTATTGAGATTCGCAATGATATAGAACAAGCCAAAGAATTAACAATTAAAGCAAATACAGTCGCAATCATTTCTGACGGAAGTGCTGTGCTTGGACTAGGCAATATCGGAGCAGAGGCAGCAATACCTGTTATGGAAGGCAAAGCCATTTTGTTTAAAAAATTTGCAGGAATAGATGCCTTTCCAATATGTCTTCGTAGCCAGGACACGGAGGATATTATTAAAACCATAATCAACATTTCGCCCGTTTTTGGAGGAATAAATTTAGAGGACATTGCCGCGCCGAAATGCTTTGAAATTGAAGAACGATTGCAGGGTTTAGGTATTCCTGTATTCCATGATGATCAACATGGAACAGCAATTGTATTGCTAGCAGCTCTAATCAATGCTTGCAAGGTTGTTAAAAAAGAATTAAAAGACCTGAAGATAGTAATTAATGGGTCAGGAGCCGCAGGAGTGGCCATATTGAAATTGCTAAAGTGTATAGGTTATGATTCAACAATCTGCACTCCTGTCAAGGAAGTTATTATGTGCGATTCTGTAGGTATTATTTCCAATGCTCGAAAGGACTTGAACAGTTCTAAACGCGAATTACTTAATTTTTCCAATCCAAATAACGTCAAAGGTCTGATAACAGATGCACTCGTTGGTGCAGATGTTTTCATTGGTGTCAGCTCTGGAAGTATTTTGAAGGCAGAAGACATCAAGTTGATGAATAAAGAATCCATTGTATTTGCGATGGCCAATCCTATTCCAGAAATTATGCCAGATGAAGCCGGTAAAGGTGGTGCTGCGATTGTTGGTACTGGACGTAGCGATCTTCCCAATCAAGTCAATAATGTATTGGCATTTCCTGGAATCTTCAGAGGAGCATTGGATGCTCGTGCGACTAA
>CANHJR010000136.1 GCA_947461165.1 Saprospirales bacterium
ATTATATTGGTCAATTACTTTTTTCATCTTAATTAAAATCCACTCGTTTGTCAACCATGCATCGGTTTTAAAGTCGATTTTTAGCTTTTTGTATTCAGCCCATGACTTTAAGTTGTCAATGTTTGGGTAAATAATAGCAGCTACGAACTTTTTTTCATTACCTACAACAATTACTTGCTCTATGTACTTAGATTCCTTTAATTTATTTTCGAGATATTGTGGGGCCACGTATTTGCCTCCACTTGTCTTAAATAATTCTTTGATTCTATCCGTTATTTTCAAAAACTTGCCATCAACAAATCTACCGACATCTCCAGTATATAGCCAGCCGTCTTTTATAGTGCTATTCGTTGCTTCCTCATTTTTGTAATAACCCATCATAATATTCTCGCCTCGAACCAGAATTTCGCCATCACCTACTTCCATACCTTCTCTATGATCTAGTTTGACTTCTACATTTTTCAAAATAGGTCCTACTGTCCCATTTTTACTCATATTTTTCTCGAATAGGTTCGCGGATACTCCTGGAGATGCTTCCGTCATGCCATATGCTTCTCGCACACGAATCCCAATATTGTTAAAAAATGAATCAAGCCTTGGCTGCAATGCTGCAGCCCCGGTAACAATACCAACAATATTATTTCCTAAAGCCTCACGCCATTTGCTATATATAAGTTTGTCCAATAAGCCAAAGGCCCAATAATTCTCTGCATCTGGAGAATTTGCTACTTTTATTGCCCATAAGTAGAGAAGTTTCTTGATTCCAGAGAGTTCCTTGGATTTGGCCAACATCCCACTATGTATTTTTTCAAGAAGACGAGGTACGCAGGTAAAAAAATGAGGTTTTACATCAATAATATTCTCTTTCAATGCATCAATACTTTCAGCGTAATACAATGAAACCCCTATAGAAATATAAAAATAGGTTGCTACACGTTCAAAAATATGACATAATGGAAGAAAGCTGAGTACCTTTTGAGATGAGTTTATCGGAATAAATTCTTTTGCTCGCTCGACATTGAACGTGATATTTCGATGAGATAGCATAACACCTTTGGGACTACCTGTCGTTCCTGATGTGTAAATAATTGTCGCTAAATCGCTTGCCTTAATTTTCGATTTGATATCTTCAATTTGTGAAAGATTGGCTTGATCTCCTTTTGATATTAATTGGGAGACATGCGGTACATCAGGTAGGCGATCAAAAGCATATATTGCTAGAAGACTTGGAACTTCATACTGAATAGATTTGATTTTTTCATATAATGTAATATCTGAAACAATGACAATTTTTACTTCAGAATCATTTAAGATATATTTAAAATCAGATAGAGAACTTGTTGGATATATTGGAACATTAATAGCCCCTACTTTTTGAATTCCACCATCACAGAAATTCCATTCAGGTCGATTCCCCGATATAATCGCAATTTTATCGCCAGGTTGAATTCCTTCGGCCAAAAATCCTAGAGCATAATTATCTGATTCCGTCTTTAGATCCTTTGAGGAATAATATTTCCATTGACCATTTTGTTTAAAATTGATTGCCTTGTCGTTAGAAAAGTAGTCCTTTTGATTGTCAAAGAAATCAAATAATCTATAATCTTTTATCATTTAATTCAATATAATTTTAGGTAAAATGACAAATAATGCTGCCTACAATCATCATCGTTAAGGCAAAATATAACCAATAATATAACAGAGCCTTTTTTGTAAAGTTAAATTCGATTTTGAATAAAAACAGTATTGGTAAAACAATAAATATGGCGTTTAATAGACCATGAAACATACCATGACCGTATGTTCTATATTTATCACCATAGGAGTCCATGATATATTCGAATGCCTTAAATGCACTTCCTTGGCTTTCATTAAATCCTACCTCATCTAGAAACATGGATTTGAAGTGAAACTGATGTATCACTTGAAAATGCATGGAAATACTAAAAAACAAGCTGAGCAAAATTAGGATCACATAGAAGAGTATACTTTTGTTTGACGAATCATTTTTTCGATTCAATGGCACCAACTTAAAAAAAGAACGAGTTGATTCTGAAAACCAAATTTTAGCGAATAGAACTGGTATAATTGTAGTTACTATAACAACGATATAATTAAAATTTAACATAAGAATCATTTTTACAAATATACTAATATTCTTAATTTATTGAATAAAGATTTCAAAGTTTTCAAAATAAACTAATTTTGACCACAAATTCTAAAATGCTTCATTGGTTTTTAAGATACTATTTTCTTCGTCGGGCAAATTCTTTAGAATCAGATTTGGTGAACTACTCAAGAATTCAAGACAGGCTTGGAAACAGAATAAAGCGGAACCAATTTCAAAACAACGAAGACGATCGTCTTTCAATTTATGAAGATATAGAGGCATCGGTGGCACTGCTTAGGAAAACTGGTAAGAACTTAATAACAAGGAAGTCCATAATTGCATTGGCTAAATCCAGTGGGACTACAAGTACGAGCAAATATTTGCCAATTACGAAAGACTTTCTTAATGCTAATTTTGAGGCTGGAAAGGATTTATTGGCTATGTATACAAAGGCATACCCAGATACTAAAATTTTCAGTGGTCAAAATTTTTCTTTAACTGGATCTTATACCATCGAGAATAAGATTGTGATTGGTGATATATCAGCCTTGTTTACATTTTTTTTAAAGCCTTGGTATCGCCCTTTTCGAGCTCCGGATATGCATACTGCCACCATTGGTGATTGGGATCAGAAGTTAGACCTGATGATTCCAATATTAGCAAATGCTGATATCCGATGGATTGCTGGGGCGCCTTCATGGATGAAGGTTGTTCTAGATGCATTAGAATGTTATAAAGGTATGACAATTATGGAGATATGGCCAAATCTAGAGGTGTTTTTTTATGGAGGAATGGATATCGCTCCGTTTCAGAATTACTTTGATGAAAAATTTTCAAATAAGGTTCGATATTGGCAGACATACAATGCTAGCGAAGGTTTTTTTGGAATTCAATATGATAAGAATTCATCTTCTTTGTTTTTGCTACCGAATGTGAATGTTCAGCATTTCTTTCTCCCACATATTGATAATCCTACCATAGACCAAATACGAACTGCCGATCAACTTGAAATTGGTGAAAAATATGAGCTGGTCATTTCGAACACTGCAGGTTTAAATAAATATAGAATGGGTGATCTAATATTAGTAGAATCTCAGAATCCGATGAGATTTCAGGTTGTAGGTAGAACAAAAAGTTACATAAACACCTTCGGTGAAGAATTAATGGTTCATAATACAGAAACGGCTATTTTTAATCTTCAATCAAAAATTGAATTTCAAATCACGGATTACTCTGTTGCGCCGGTCGTGGATACAAGTGGTTCGGGATATCATCGATGGTTTATTGAATTTGCCAAACCTCCAAATGATATCCGTCTTTTTGAAAAGTTGTTGGATGCCGAACTTAGTAATGTGAATAGCGACTATAAGGCAAAACGAGACAAGAGTCTAGTGATGCAATGCTTGTCTGTCAAGTCACTGCCAAAATCGAGTTTTGAAAATTATCTTGCAATGAATAACCGTAAAACCGTTCAAGCTAAAATACCAAAACTTTGGAAAGATACTGAAATACAGGATCAATTGCTGAAACTGAGCTAATTATTTTTCAGCGTATTTGTATACAATCTGAACAAAAAGAAAGCCGGTAATCCACAAACCAAATAGAATTAACAGATATGGTCTATTATTTGAAAAACTATAAAAACCTATCGCAATAGCTGAGAAGTTGACCATAGAAAGAATAAGAACAGACTGGTAGTCCTTGAACCCAAGGTATACCAAATGATGAGATAAATGATCTCGACCTCCTACAAAGGGTGAATTTCCTTTTAATAGCCTATGAATAAAAACGGTCATTGTATCATATATAGGGACTGTGAAAAATATCATAGGAAGAATGAATTGCTCTAATTGAAAATATCCACCATTTGTAGATCGATTACCCCATAGGTACACAATAGAAATATGTGCTAGCAAAATCCCAAGAAATTGACTCCCACTATCGCCCATATATATTCTTGATGGATTCCAATTGAAGAAAAGGAACCCGAATAGTATGCCAATAATACAATAGGTTAAAACGACATAAAATGACTCAAATTGTGGTTGAGAAAGAACAATAGAAAACAAAATAAATATCGTAATTGTCGTTGTAAGGCCATCCATATTATCTAACATATTGATAGAGTTCATCAAGAAAATAACCCAGAAAACTGTTAAAATGTAATTCCATAGTAAATTTGGAGAAAATGGAATGACGATATCAAATGAACACAAGGTAATAGCGCATAATGTTTGACCTAATAATTTCCATATTGGATTCGTATTTCGAGCGTCATCTATCAGTCCAATAATGAATCCAAGACTACACGATATTAGCAAGGACAGCTGAATGTGATTTTCAACTATCGATGCCGTCTTGAATAGCAAGGATATAATAGAAAAGAAAATCAAAAAACAGATATAAAAAGCAATTCCTCCA
>CANHJR010000137.1 GCA_947461165.1 Saprospirales bacterium
AATGCGCGGCAAAAATTTATGTCTCATTCAAATTGATGGAGACAAAAAAAATAGAGTTATTGTAAAAAATAAATAAGTTATTCCTAATTTTGCTCACAAAGTGATATGCCTTAAATACTAAAATAAAATGAGAACACTTTGCGAAATTCCTTTCGCCATTAATGGTAAAAATATTTTATTAAGATTTAACTACATCGAAAGCCCTTTGCCTGAAACTTACGTTCAATTCCCGGTATTTGATAACGAGAGGATAATGATGAACAAATTGATGATAGCTCGATACAAGGAAATGGGATTACCCGAAAGTGAGATTCCTAATGAACCATTTCCTCTGGGTTACTCAATCAGTGATTTAAAAAATGATTTGGCAGTCATAAGTTTAACCAAGGCGATTAATACGGAGGAGTCTGATAAACTTATATTTAGTCTTTTAGAGACTATAATAAATTGGCATGTCAATAAATTTGGCCGATTGTTAAGGAATGATTTAGAAACATATGTGACTATATGTCTATGTCTTACTTGCGCAGTTAAATACGAGCAGATTTGTACTTTTGATTCAAAAAAGGCTTTGTACGACAAAGCTACTTTGTACATACGCGAGAAGTTTTTTGAAATTTACAAACACACAGATTTAATTCAAATATGACCACAGAGGTTAAAAGAGATATTGCAAGAGCATTTTGCAGCGCAAGTACTGCAGAGTTGGTTCACAAGCACTTCGATAGTACGAAGATAAATGCGCCGTTTGGAGCATTGGATTTTAATTGTCGTCTTCACAAGTCCAAAATATCAGGAACAATCAATTTGGAGTTGCTAAGGCAATCATCTCTTGGACTTTATTGGCAGGTAATTGGAATCTATGAAAGGGTCTCCCAACATCAACTAAAAGGAACTTTGATGTTCAATTATGCTGATGCACTAAAAGAAGGAGCTTACACCACGCTTTCAATGGATGTAACCTATTGCGATGTTATTAAACGCAATGCTATTTTTGCACTGTATCTTCCGGATGCGTATGCTCAAGTAATGAAAAGCAAAGCAGATGCCAAGTTATTACTCAACGGGCTATACATTGATGTTTTTAGGAGTTTGGATTCAGATACATTCAATGTTTGGCTTGATGATCGATATGGTTTATCGATGCCTGTTGGCGTTCTGAGAATGGACTTGGGACAAATTGACTCCATCACAGGAGTAACTGATATGGAGTATGATTGGTGTCACAAACATGAGTTACTCACAATGTATAAAAACGTTGGAGAGAATACATACGAAACCGAATCTGAATTGACTAATAATCGATTTGCATATTGATAGCAAAGAGTTTTCAAACGAGTATATGGAAGAACTTCCTTTTTTGGGTTTGACGCAACCTGCCCAGATAGACTTGTTTAATTCGGTTTTTTTGATTTCTATAGTTTGAATTATTTTTTACACAAAAGGATTACAGCAGCAAATCCAATAGCAATAAAAATCCATGTAATTATTGTTTTATTATTTTGACTTTTTTCAATAGCAAGCATCTTCAGTTCTAAATTAGAAATTGCCGCTAACGTACTCTGAAATTTTGCATTTACATCTTTACTCAAATCGCTTAATGCTGATTTTTGTTTATCGCCTAAATCCTTCAGTTTATCGCTGAAATTTCTTTCTACGAGATCTAATCGCCCTTGTAGATTTTGAATTGCAGTTAATATGCCTGAAATATTTGCATCTAGTTTATCTATTCGTATAGGAAGGTTCAGATCAGAAATTGCTTTTGCTGAATCGGTCGAGATCTGCTTAGTATTTTTTTCAATTTCCTTGTATGACTCCTGAAGTCTTTTTGAAACTCCTTTTTCAAATTCAGTTACTTTCTCACCGAGCTGTTGCTTTTCAATGGTTGAAGATAGCTTATCACTAGACTTTACTGCCTCATTCACAACATCACGAAGCTCCTTGAATTTTTTATCAAAGTCAGCCTTGATGATTGTTTCAGATGCCTTCTGAACTTCACCAATAGTCTGTTTCTTAGTTTCATCCAAAGAAACAATTGTCAGCTTTACAGTTTTTTCAATATTATCCAGTCGTTCAGGGAAATTGATGGTATCCAATTTCTTCATCACTGAAGAAACGGACTCGCTCAAGCCAATTATTGAATTGTAAGTAGATTTCAGCTCCTCAACTTTCTTGTTGAAATGAGCCTCGGAGTGATTAACCTTAACGACCGCATCTTTGACTGCTGTTTTTGCACTATTCAAGTAGTCAACGGTATCTTTAAATTTTGCAAGTTCCTTTTGGAGCTCGGAAAGCTCAGCATTTATTTGTTGTACAATAGGATTGGCCATATTAATTTAAAATTTCGTTCAGTTTAACAAGTGTATTTTTAGCGTTTTTCAGAGGTTGCAAGTATCGCTTGATCATGATAGAATCAAAGTCAAATTCAAAGCCATGTTTTTTCATTTGAGTTTCGAGATCAGGATTCTTATCCAGCATCAATTCAGTATATTGGTTGTAAATCTCTTCAAGCTTCTTATCAGATAAATTCGATTCTTTTTCCTCGATTTGTGAAAATGCATGAAGCAGTAAACTCTCTGCTTCTTGCAAATAGCGAAGATTCTTAAATTCAAGCATGTAAAGAGTGAAGGCATTTAATAACAGCAGCGTGTAGCTGTCAGGTTGATTATTCAGCATCCTGGTACAAGCACCCCTTAGATGTTTGATATTATCGATTTGACCAGCTTTGGGATCGTCCTCTACATAATCAATAAACTTCCAAACCCATTTCAAATCATCATTTTTACCTTGGTCGGTAAGATCGGGCAGAGATGCTAGTATCTCTTTGCCTTTTTCATTTTGAAATGAATAACCGGATCTAGCGTATTTCGAGTTAAAGTACAAATCAATAAAGTCCTTTAACTCAACACTTCCTTTTTCTAAACCCAATCTACATGCAGACTTCATATCATGCATGGCAAGTTTTCTTTTCTTTTGAATTTCGTTGTAAACAAAATTGACAAGAAAATTCAGGTATTTTCTTATTGGAGTAGGTTCATCAATCTTGGCCAGTGCTTTTAATCTAATATCAGTAGTCTTTTCAGAATAGTATTTACACAGATACTTTCTGAGAATTTCCTTGTATTCTTTTTCTGACTTCTTAGTCCCAATCAGATTGAAAGTGCTGGTTGAAAAATTCACAGTATAGTCATCAATAATTCCAAGCGTTGATAAACGATAAATCGCTTTTTCGGTATCTAGTTTGTCCCTATAACCATTGTATAGAGCCATGAATTTTGAAAATGCTGTGCCTTTTTGAACACCTCTCTGAATATCTCTGTTATTACAGAATGTTTCAAATTCCAATTCTTTGCCGGTAAATTTTTGATAGTTTTCACATACTTCTTCAATAAACGCAGTTGCATCAGAACAATTCGCTCTCATTTTCTGAACTAAGGCTTCGGTAAACCTTGATTCAAGAACATCATGTAGCCATTTTGTAATGGTCTTAACTCGTTCTTTTGCGTTATTAAAGAATCCAACGGTCACAGAAAACTTATCTCCATTTTTCTTTGACTTTAATATGTCTTCAATGCCCGCTTGTTTGTCGCTTCTCTGAATCCATAAATAAGCAGGCTCATTTAAGTTTTGATATTTTATATAATTAACAACGAGATTAAAAATCTTATTTGACAATTCAAGATTAACCGAATCTTTGGGCTTGCCTGTGAGATTATTAAGATTTACGTATCCAAGCTTCTCCTCAAAGCCAAGATTAAAAAATAAACCTTTGAAAGATTCAATTTCGTAATAGCCACATTTGATGTCCATTTCTAATTCCTGAGAAAGATAGTTTTCGATTTCAAAAGTTCTATCAGGAAAAAATATTTCAGTCAATAACTCATCGAGTACCGCTAATTCTTTTTGAACTCCTTTGAAAGAATTCTTGTGAAAATACATGTTGATATCGAAGTCATGATCAACCGGTTCATCTTCAGTTGGCAATTTAACTTCTTGATCATTGTAAAGGATGTACGATAGCGCCAATTTCCTGTCTCTCCCTGCTCTTCCTGCTTCCTGAACGTAACTTTCAATTGAACTTGGGTAGTTGACATGGATTGTATATCTAATATTTTCCTTGTCTATACCCATGCCAAAGGCTTTGGTGGCTACCATCAAATTCAAATCACTATTGATAAACTTATCTTGATTATCAAATGATTCTTCCTGAATTACCTGTGCAGTTCCATCTGTATCACTGCCAGAGCCCATAAAATAACCGGCATTAATACCTGGTTGAGAAGATAATATATCATAATATCCCTGTCGTTCAATAGGCATACCATTTCTACTTACTTTAAATTTATCTGTAACGCCAAAATACCCCTTGGTGTGCGGACAGAAAATAAGTGCAGCATTTTTTTCTTGATAAAATCTGGCTGGGCTATAATTTTCAATCAGCATTTTATCGAATGCTTCTTGCTCGTTTTTATCATTATTTAC
>CANHJR010000138.1 GCA_947461165.1 Saprospirales bacterium
GATAACCATTATATCCACAGGAGCAACTGGTTGCGTGCAGCTGTTCTTGGCGCCAACGATGGGATTATTTCTATTTCTAGCCTTGCGATTGGAGTCGCTGCCGCGAGTTCGACAAGAGAACCTATCGTTTTGGCCACGGTCGCAGGGCTTGTAGCTGGTGCATTATCCATGGCTGCCGGTGAATACGTTTCCGTTAGTTCACAAACGGACACCGAAAAGGCCGACATTGAAAGAGAAATAATGGAACTTAAAGAAATGCCCGAAGAAGAACTTCATATTTTGGCTCAAATCTATGAGAAACGTGGCTTGAAGAAAGAAACAGCTATGCAAGTAGCCATTGAGTTAACAGAAAATGATGCTCTGGGAGCACATGTTAGAGACGAATTAGGAATCAACGAAATTAGTCAAGCAAATCCAATTCAAGCTGCCTTAGCTTCTGGTGCCTCCTTTACAGTTGGTGGGGTATTACCGCTTTTGGTTATCCTTTTTGCGCCTCTTCGAGGAATGGAGTATTGGTTATATGGATTTACCATAATTTTTCTTGTTATTTTAGGAGCTACATCCGCCAAAACAGGTGGCTCAAGCATTCAAAAAGCGATCTTACGAATCACCATTTGGGGTACAATCGCTATGGCACTTTCAGCGTTGGTTGGTTACCTTTTTGGAGTCAATATGTAATTCTGTAACTGCAAAACCACGGATGAAATGAACGTTTACTTTACAATTTTTTCTACTTCTGGCGTTGAGATTTGACCAAAAGCGTCTTGACTTATATATTTCGCAAGTTCATAAGCCTGCTGTCTTAATTCATTGACAGCGGTGGTTTCCCATAGTTCACCTTTCAGATTAGAGCCAAGTGTGAATAGATTGTTGTGTTCCTTTTGGTTCGCATCGATCACTTGATACGTATCAACATTGGTCTTTATGCCGAGCTTAAGTTCATCTTGAGCCAATATTCCAGATTGGAGGCATTGCGACAAAAAATGATCTTCCAATTTGCTAAAATTAGTTTCTGGTCCAGTACAATTGATCACCCGAGATACTTCAATTGTTTGATTTTTGTTCATTTTTTTATCAAAAAATTCAACTCGAATCCGATTGTTTTCCTCTATGATATCTATGATTTTCCCTGATTTGATGTGCAAATTCCCTTCAATTCTCCATTTTTGAATTTTATCATAAATATGCAATGGAATTCGGTGTCTCGCGACGCCAAACAAATGCCTCAAGCGCGCCATAAATATTTTTCGTTCATCAATGGATAAATTTCGCCATATTTTTTGGGACATGGGTCTCAAAGCATCTATAATAGGTTCTGCTGAGATTCCAAATTCTCTCACTATTTTGATGTGTTTGTGAATAATTTGAAATAAGCTATAAAGAGAAGTATCTTCCGAAATCTCATCGAGATGAGCAGTATATTTCATACCACTATGTCGATGCGGTAGAATGTTAAATCCATTCGGAGATATTGAATATATTTCACCCTTATAATTCTGCTCCTTGAGTCCTATTATTGTATCCACCATCGTGAGTCCATTGCCGACGATCAATACTGGTTTGTCTGATTCGATATTATTTACAGAATCTAACTTCCAAGGATTTTGAAAGTAATTTGTACTTGAATAAAATGCGGTGTTTTTTATCGCTGGGTTCTTAGGTATTTGATTTCCAGTAGCGATAACACAAAAATCAACATCGAAATTTGGAGTATGATGAAAATTTAATGTGATTCCACGAGCAGTTTTATCCAATTTCGTTAGCGTATCATTGATTTCAATGACAGCAATGTTCTTTGCTCTGGCTTCTTCCAAAGCCTCTTTCCACTTGTGACAAAGATATTCTCCATATAACTTTCTAGACAAAAATGAATTGGAAACGAGCGCTTTGTCTATCCGTTTGTTTTCCTCTTTTTGGATAGCATATTCCAGAAAATCATCAGGCTTGTCTGGAAATGCACTCATTTTTCCCGTGATGACATTCAGAATATGTTTATTTGAATAAGGATTATAAGCAATACCCTTATTGAGTTCTTCTTTTTCACTTACAATATATATATCGCATGGACTTGTTGCATTCTTTATGATTTGGACAGCCGTCATGGTGCCTGAAAATCCACCACCAATTATGCCTATTTTTTTTCTCATTATGTGATAACGTATAATTATTGGTACAAATCTAAACTAAATTTCAGAATAATCTATGGGCAAATTAGTCCTTGGAACGCACCGAACAGTCTTCGTATGCTGTTCTCAATAGAAATTGAGAAAATCTTCTTTATTGTCTCGATATGATTCGATGCCTCTCAATAGAGTGATCCGTTTGATATACCAAATAGTATATCCAATTGTTAGTATAGATTATCAACTACGAATTGTTTTAACATTATAAAAAGGAAGATGGACAAGAGTACAAAAATTGTGTTCAAAAAATGATTCCATCGAGAACTATTTGAGAAACAACTCTTTCACTATAATGTATGCTCCTACAACTAATATGAGCCAACCAAAACCAATTTTCAACTTGGACCCGTCAATTCTTTTCGATAAATAAATTCCTAGAATCATACCAAGGATTGACATCGAGGAAAATACAGCCAAGAATCTAAAATCAGAAGATTGGAACGAATCCAAACTTCCAAGAAATCCGATCAATGCATTTAGAGCAATGATGATCAGAGAAGTTCCCACTGCTTTTTTCATGTCTAGATTTGCAAAAAGAATGAAAGCTGGAATAATCAAAAAACCGCCTCCAGCCCCTAGGATACCCGTGACTGAGCCAATGACGATTCCCAATATGAATAAATTAGTCTTATTCGGACTTACGTTGGTGGATTTCGTATATGGTTTTATCATACTACAGGATGCTGCAACCATCAAGAAGGCGAATAGAACCAAAATAAATGTACTTTTTGACAAAACAAATCCGTGAAATTGGAAGATAGGATCCGGGATGGTTGGAAGCAAAAATTCACGAACCAGTATGACCGAAACTACGGAACTTATACCAAACAGGACAACAGTTTTGATATCTACGTTTTTTTGTTGGAAATTTCGAATTCCACCTATCAAAGCTGTAATACCAACGATGAAAAGGGAATAGGTTGTCGCCAAAATAGGTTCAATATGAAATACATATACCAAAATAGGCACTGTCAGGATAGAACCGCCACTTCCCACTAACCCAAGAGAAGTACCAACTAAAATAGCTAAAATATAACCAATAATATCTTCCATAATAACTATCTTGCTTTACATTTTTCCATACAATCTAGTAGGCTCAGCACTTCTCTCAGCTGCAGTTTGTAATATACGAATTGTCCATCCTTTTGACAGTCAAGAATGCCTTTGTCTCTCATTTTGATCAAATGATGTGAAAGTAAGGATTGCTCTACATGATCACCAATAAATTTAGATATCTCTTGGACATTCATTTTTTCTTTTTCTTCGAGTGCCTCAATGACCTTGAGCCGAATAGGATGGCTAATGGTTTTTAAAACCATCGCTATAAAGTCTAATTTTTCAAATGGAATATTTCTCACTTTCTTCTTAATTTAATTAATGTGGCAAATAATCTCGATATTTCCCATAGACCCAGGTGCCCGCAATGGCACTAACCAAGGTGACTACGATGACCGAGGCACCATAACCTATCTGTGCATATAAAGGTCCCGGACAAGCCCCAGTCATAGCCCAACCAATACCGAACAATAATCCACCATAGATCTGACCTTTGTTGAATGTTTTGGGCTCTATTTTGATCTCTTCGCCCTTGATGGTCTTGACTTTCAATTTCTTTATAATGAATACGGACAATGCACCCACAGCGACAGCGCTTCCGATAACGCCGTACATAAAAAACGACTCTAAGCGAAACATCTCTTGTATTCGAAACCAACTCACGATCTCGGCCTTGACAAAAATGATTCCAAACCCGATTCCTACAAGAAGATATTTCAAATTTTCGGTAATCGTTTCTTTTTTCTGACTTTCATTGACACATACTGCATCTTGGTGGCGCAACTCTGAGTCTTTAAATTCTTTAAATGTTTGCATACGGTTATATGGTTAAGGATAAAATAAAAGGGACAATAAGCCATGCACTGATGAATCCACCAATCATAAAACAAATCGTCGCAACAAGCGAAGGCCACTGAAGGTTGGATAAGCCCATAATAGCATGTCCGCTCGTGCATCCACCTGCATATCGAGTCCCAAAGCCAACTAAAAATCCTCCTACTACCATCATTAAAAATCCTTTTAAGGTGAATAAAGAAGACCAGTTGAATAGATCCTTTGGCACTAATCCAGAAAAATCTTGGATGCCATATTGAGCTAAATAATGTTGTAAATCTGGCTGAATAACAATTGCATTGGAATTGGATAAAAACAAACTCGCTAGGACCCCACCAATAAATATGCCTGCCAC
>CANHJR010000139.1 GCA_947461165.1 Saprospirales bacterium
ATGGGGAGGTGTCTTGTTTGCTGCCAAAAGTATCGATGACAAATGGGATGGTACTGCCAGCGGAAAGCCAGTGCCTGCAGGCACTTATACGTGGGAAATTGAAGTTTATAATTTTGATAACGAGCGTGTTTCAAAATCGGGGATTATTCAAATAATTAGATAATTGTTAAACCAAAACTTGCTTTATAGCATAAACCATGAATACGAGTACGTATAGTTACAAAGATATATTTAAGGAACAAGAAAAGAATCTCAATCACCTTCAGAATTCATACATTCATTCGGCTAAGTTGGATGCATTTGATGATTTTTATAGACTGGGTTTTCCAACCCGCAGGGATGAGGCATGGAAGTATACCAATGTAGCCTCCTTTACGAGAGCGTCTCTGAATCCGTTATTCTGCCCGCAAACTCATCTTGATATCAAAAAATCTGATTTTAGATACTACCAACATATCAAAGCCAATAAATTGGTCGTGGTCAATGGTAGTTTTCAAAAACACTTATCTGAGATTCTAGAGGATCCTGAAAAGGTTGATATTTTATCCGTAAGTGAGGCGATTGAAATGCGCAATCCCACATTTGAGCAATATTTCAATAAACAAGCGAGGAATTCAGAGGAGAATTTTACTGCACTCAATACATCTATGTTTGGGGATGGAATTTTCATTCATGTGAAGAAAGGCGTACAGGCCGAATTTCCAATTATATGGTATATCATATCCAAGGATAACTCAGATTGCATTATCAATCCAAGGAATTTGATTGTATTGGAAAACGGAGCAAGTGCTGAGATTATCAAGGATTATCAAGGTATAGGAACTGGAGATTATTTCATCAATGCGATGTCGGAAGTACACGTCGATGAGGATGCCTCCTTGGATATTGTTTGTATACAAAACGAAACAGCACATGGCTTACATTGCGTAAATTCAAAAGAAATTCGATTGAAAAAGAATTCGAAGTTCAACATGACAGCCATCTCATTGTCAGGTAAATTGATTCGTAATAATGTTCGAGCCACATTGGAAGATGAGAATATTCATTGTGATCTAAGAGGACTTTATTATGGAAAAGATAATGACACAATAGACAATAATTTTCTTGTGGAACACAAGGCAGAGCACTGTGAAAGCAATCAGTTGATCAAAGGAATTCTGAAAGATGAATCCAATGGTATATTCACTGGTAAGATATATGTGCATCCAGGAGCAAATAAAACGAATGCCTATCAGAAAAACAACAATCTGCTATTATCAAGCTCTGCTACGATCAATTCGAGACCGCAATTGGAGATCTATGCAGATGATGTCAAGTGTAGTCACGGCGCCACCAATGGTCAAATGGATGAAAACGCTTTGTATTACCTCAAATCTAGAGGATTGAAGGAGGAAACAGCAAATTCATTTCTTCAATACGCCTTTCTAGCAGAAGTTATTCGAAATATAAAAAATGATGGTATCCGAGAGTATTTAGATGAAGTGTTTCGATATAAATTGGGACTTGTCGAATTCTAATCTATTGTAAAAATACGTTTTTTTAATCTTTTACGTTTTAGATTAAATCATGACTATCATTTGATTATTAGATTTCTATTTTTAGTTTCAATAACCCTCTGTTCTAGGATCCAATCTCAAATTTTGGAAATGGAACACGAGGTAGGTCTGAGTGCAGGAGCTAGTCATTATTTTGGCGATTTGAATCCAAATCTCGATTTTCAGAGACCAGGATCATCGCTTGGAGCATTTTATCGGCTGAACATGGATCATCGTTTTGCATTAAGAGCAGGATTCAATCGTATGAATTTTGGGTACAAAGATGAATATTCGGGCTTTGAACAGAACAAACAACGAAATTTGAGTTTCAACTCCAATGTCACCGACTTGCATGCGCTTCTCGAATTCAACTTTTTGAAATTTGTCAAAAACGTGTACTTCAATCAACAAGGCTGGAATTTTACCCCATACTTAACCCTCGGAGCAGGTGTATTCTTTTTCAATCCAACAACGGATTTCAAAGGTCAAACTTATGACCTCCAACCGCTGGGTACCGAAGGTCAGAATGATGAAAGTTATGTTGGTAATTCACGATACAATTTATTTAGTTGGTCCATAAATTACGGTATTGGCATGAAGTATCATATCGTTCGAAATTTATCATGTGGACTGGATTTTCAAATTCGGAGAACCTTTACAGATTATATTGATGATGTAAGTGGCAGCTATGTGCCTATCATCTCCCTTCCAGGAGAGGACAAAGGAATCGCTTATGACCTATATGACCGCAGCAAGGAGATAGGCCCAGCAATTGGAATTCCAGGAAGAAGCAGAGGCTCCAAAAGAGGTGCAGACGATTACGCTACCTTGATGATCACGTTTTCTTGGACATTTATAAAACCATTTTGCCCTAAGGAGGGCAGTTATAATTGATATTTATATGATTTTAGACCATATTGGAATTGCAGTTGCAAATTTGGATCAGGCCAAAGCAATGTATGAAAAAATACTACAAACACCAGCATATCACGAAGAGACCATCAACTCTCAAGGTGTCCGCGTTGCTTTTTTTAAAACAGGCGACGATAGCAAGATTGAGCTTTTGGAAGGATTGACAGTCGAATCTCCAATCTCCAAATATATCGAACGAAAAGGGGAGGGCATACATCATGTGGCCTATTTGGTTGAAGATATAAAAGCGGAGATCGAACGAATGAAAGCAGCAGGATTTCATCCATTGCAAGAAGAACCTAAGATTGGCGCTGGGAACAAGCTCGTCTTTTTCTTTCATCCCAAATCTACAGGAGGTGTCTTGACCGAACTCTGTCAAAAAATCAAAGAATAGAAGCTCGGTATGCGAGTTCGCATTTTTCTACTAATTTTGATTTATGGAAATGCTGCCTTCGCTCAACATCGAAGTAAGGATTTATTACCAATCAATTATTTTCACGCTGGAGAATATGCCAAGTACAAAATTATCTATAAATTTAGCGAAGCATGGGTCACTGCTGGTAACGTGACATTTGAGCTCAGCGAACGATCTGTCAATGGCAAGCCTCATCTGGTTTGCATAGCCAAAGGTAATTCTGCGCCAGCCTTTGACTTGTTCTATAAAGTCAGGGATGAATATGGCACTGTGGTCGATCCTAAAACCTTACAACCGAAGTTCTTCTTGCGCAGAGTAAATGAAGGTGGATTTCGAATCTTCAATGACCTTGATTTTCGGCAGGATAGTCTTTTCGTGACTGCGGATGTCGAGGACTCCAAGACACCTCGATCGGAGAATTCCTTTTCGATTCTGCCGAATACACAAGATGTGCAATCTGCAATTTTGTATTGTCGATCCTTAGATTATGACAGATTGAAGCAGGATAGTATCTTCAGATTTCCATTATTTATAGACAATGAGTTGCAGCAAGTCGGAGTGAAGCTCATCGGGCGAGAGGAGATCACAACCGAATATGGCGATTATAAATGTATTGTTTTACAGCCGCTCTTGCTTACAGGTCGGGTGTTCTCCGAAACAGACAAAATGCGAATATATATCACCGATGATGCTCAGCGGATTCCGGTGTACATCGAATCGCCTCTCAAGGTCGGTCGGATTGTAGCAGTCCTTACCAAATATCGAAAGTGAGATGAATTATTTTGAGGTTAGACTGAATCACCTATTTTCCCTTTGAAATAGGCGTTCTCTATTCGGAGCTGGTCGATATCGGCTTTCTTTTGAATAAAAATAATAAGTAATATTCAAAATACATATCTAAAGCTTGGTGTTTTCACCAACAAAAGGAAAACAACTCAATCTCTCATTTTTTGGATTCAAAAATGAACATCTGTAACGAATTTTCAATGAAAAACATGGCAAATTCCTCTTGTTCAAATTTTTTAAACCTTACAGTTATTGCCAAAAGACCTACACTTATTGTCAAAATGCCTACACTTAAATAATAGTCCTTGCATTTGTCAAAATCTTGAATCATCTTTGTATCAGATTTTGGATATCCGTCGGATTTGGCTATGCTATCTTTACCGGTAATGGCGGGAGAAGGTAGTGTTGTCTTACATTTTAATTCTCCCTAAAATGAGCCAAAAGAATTTTGGTTCTACTTTTCCCAATGATCTTTTCAATTTCTTCTCTTGGTGCTGCTTGGATATTGGAAAGTGATTTGAATTCTTTCAAGAGCTTTTCAATGCTCGATTTTCCTAGTCCTTCGATCGAGTCCAATGAAGATTTGATCATTCCTTTGGAGCGTGTGTCACGGTGAAATGCCAATCCAAAGCGATGTGCTTCGTCCCGCATCTGTTGAATAAGCTTCAATGCTGGACTTTTTTTGTCAATATAAAGCGGAATGGGGTCGTTTTTGAAATAAATCTCTTCCAATC
>CANHJR010000140.1 GCA_947461165.1 Saprospirales bacterium
CCATGAAAATCTCTAAATAGCCAGTATCATTGAAGATCGCTCCAATATTGTTTCTATGATTTGATTGATACTTTCGGGATAATTTTGTGATTACTTGAGTTCTTATTTCAATTTGAAAGTTATTGGATTGAACTGCTTGAATGAATGCTTCTTTTTGAATATTCAGGATTAGATTGCCATGATGTGTAATTACAAATATTCTTGCATGAATCTCCGTGTTTTGAATATTCAATCCTTGGGTTATGGGAGGCGCTTTCAAAAATTGGTTTGATGGCAAATATGTTTCTTGCCATTCACCAGATTTAATATCATCTACAACCCTCAAAAACTGATCGGAGTATTCCTTGAAACTCAATATCGTCATGGTAGATTCAAAAATACGTTTAGATTCTTGAAAATTTAGGAAATCGATTAGTGATATCAGGCCATTGTCAGAGCTGATAACAAACTGGTTGTTTATTCTCCAAATTATGAGATTGAAACTTGCGATAGAATACTGGCATAGCGAAATATGAATCGTATTGGGCGGATTGACCTGCAGAGCGCCTATCAAATGATATGCCATGGTGTCGAGATCTTCCGGGTTTGGAGCAATATACGTTTCTGATAAAAAATCAGAATGAAACCGTTCAAAAATTCTTGATTTCAGGTAGGCTAGCTGAAAATGATTGGGGTCAAGATCTGAAATGAGGGAAATGATTGCCATTGTCTATATCAAAGGTTATTCTTTTTTGTAATTATAACCCAATGTACAAAGTTAAATGGTAAAATAGTAAATCAAATTCAAATAATCAAGAACCGTGTATAGCCTTTGGTACAATAAGGCGATTTTGTGCGATATTTATGTCTGCAAGACACCTAATCTATATTCTTCAGTGATCGGTGCATGATTCGCTGCAGCAATCCCAATAGATATAAATTTCCTTGTTTCACTTGGATCAATAACGGCATCAACCCATAGCCGTGAAGCAGCATAATAAGGAGTTGTCGTCTCTTCATACTTTGCCTTGATGCCATCCAAAATTTCATTTTTTTGATCTTCGGATATGACTTCTCCTTTGTTTTTTAGCGCTGCTAGTTGAATTTGAAGTATGGTGTTCGCCGCCTGAGAGCCACCCATTACTGCTATTTTTGCTGAAGGCCAGGCAATCATTAGTCTTGGGTCATAAGCCTTTCCACACATAGCGTAGTTCCCCGCACCATAGCTATTTCCAACTACAATAGTGAACTTTGGAACGATGGAATTCGCCATGGCATTGACGAGCTTCGCCCCATCTTTGATAATTCCGCCGTGCTCACTTCGAGAACCAACCATAAATCCTGTCACATCTTGAAAGAAAACCAAGGGAATTCTTTTTTGATTACAATTCATGATAAAACGAGCCGCCTTGTCTGCACTATCACTATAAATCACCCCGCCAAATTGCATTTCGCCCTTCTTACTTTTCACTACTTTACGTTGATTGGCAACAATCCCTACTGCCCAACCGTCTACTCGCGCATAACCACATACGATGGACTGGCCATAGAGCTCTTTGTATTCGTCAAACTCACCGCCATCTACAATGCTTTTAATAAGGTCTTGAGTGGCATATGGTTTTGAATTGTCTTCCGATACAAAGCTGTAGATAGTTTCTTTGTCTCCATTGGGTTTTCTCGATTCTGTTCGATCAAAACCAGCGTTTGGCTTGTGCCCAAGTTTATCTATGAGGTTTCTTATTTTTTGAAGACATTCGGTATCATTCTTCATTTTGTAATCGGTGACACCGCTTATTTCGCAATGGGTTGTCGCTCCTCCAAGCGATTCATTGTCAATATCTTCGCCTATTGCTGCCTTCACCAGATATGAACCAGCTAAGAAGATACTTCCAGTACCCTCTACAATCAACGATTCATCACTCATGATTGGCAAATATGCTCCACCAGCTACACAGCTTCCCATCACCGCAGAAATTTGAGGAATTCCCATTGCACTCATTCGTGCATTGTTTCTGAATATTCTTCCAAAATGCTCTTTATCGGGAAAAATCTCGTCTTGCATAGGAAGAAATACACCCGCACTGTCAACAAGATAGATAATTGGAATTTTGTTTTCCATTGCAATTTCTTGTGCTCGAAGGTTTTTCTTGCCAGTAATCGGGAACCAAGCTCCAGCCTTTACAGTGGCATCATTGGCTACGATAATACACAATCTTCGAGAAACAGATCCCATCACGACCACGACCCCACCGCTCGGACATCCACCGTGTTCTTTGTACATACCCTCACCTACAAACTCACCAATTTCAATAGAATCAGTCTCTGGATCAAGCAATGCTGTAATCCGCTCTCTTGCTGTCATTTTTCCTTGTCCGTGGAGTTTATCGATATTTTTTTGTCCACCACCCAATTTTGTCCTCTCAGATATCGTTTTCATCTTAGAGATTTTGAGTTTCATTTCATCTATATTTCTGTTGATTTCTATGCTCATTTGAGTTGATTGTTTATGATTTCTGGACTGTACTGATAGGAATATTTTGAATTAAGCCATTGTTTGCGAAAGTATATTCTGTATAGCAAGTAAACAGCAATTACTGCACCTAAAATATCAATCACATAATGGATATGCTGAATGAGTAATAAAATTCCAATAACCAGGCTTCCAATTAAGTATAGCAATTTCAATGTCCGGTTTGGTATCGTATAATAAGCACAAAGCATAGCAACCATGTGACCACTGAAAAATAGATCCTTGGTTATTACAAGGTCGTTATAAGTGCTCTTCATGAGAAATGGGTCGAGAAGTACAATATGACCAATAGGAGGTTCCAAACTAATCAAACTTAAAAGTGTAAATCGCAGCAATAGTGAGGTCGCATAGAAAAATAGGAAGATTTCAAGAATTTTGGGGTATGCTGCTAAGAATAAATAATTATAAAATACAGTCGTATATAATAGGATGAAAACATAAAAGGAGACATCATATCTCGGTAAATTTTCAAGAACGACATCTGTCAATTGGACGCCTTTAATTAGTTCATATTCAGCTAGTTTGAATTTGAAAAGCAAGGTGATTGAAACGAAGTAAACCAAGGTTAACCCAAGTGTCACAAAGTTACTTCGCTTTGAAATGAATTTCTTCCAGTTGAATTTGAAATCTGACCACCAGTAATCTACCGCTTCCATTTCAATAAATATTCTCTTTTTGAATCATAATTTGCGAAATTAAAAAAAGTATTTTGATAGCCGAAGCTTAATTGATTTCATAATTAAAATTTTGTTTATTTCAGACGATCAACGGCTAAGTTAGCAAATTCTTTGAGACCTTTTTTTAGATCATCCGATATCGATAAGCTCTCGATATTAGACACCGCCTTTTGATAGTATTCATCCCGCTTAGCGATACAATATGTCTTGGACCCAGAGTCGACAAATATTCTGGTGACCTCTTGCACTTTATCCTTATTGAACGTATTGATTTGGGACCACTGCTGCAGCAGTTCCTTATGGGTAGCGTGAGCATTTGCAAGCGCTCTAATGTATAGTAATGTCTTTTTATTGTTACAAATATCACCACCGATCACCTTTCCTACTTTGGCGGATTCGCCAAAAGTATCCAATAAGTCATCTTGAATTTGAAAAGCCATACCGACATTGATTCCGAATTCATACATAGCCTTCTTGTCCTGCTCAGGCGCATCTGCGAGAATAGCGCCGATTTGCATACTGCAGGCGAGCAGCACTGCTGTTTTGTGTTCGATCATCATCAAATATTCAGGCTCCGTTACGGTCAGCTCACTTTCAAAATTCATATCCAATTGCTGCCCAATACAAATTTCAATTGCTGTCTTATTGTATACCTTGTATATCTCTTTGAAATGAATAGGATTTTCAATCTTCTCTAACAGTTGATAGCTTAAAATCAACAATGCGTCTCCAGAAAGTATTGCTGAGTTCTCAGAGTATTTTATATGAACGGTAGGAAACCCCCTTCTCGTTTCAGATTTATCCATAATATCATCATGCATTAACGAAAAATTATGAAATAATTCAATAGCTAATGCAGCTGTCATGACATCATCATTTAGAGGCGCAAAGCATTCATGGGAAGCCATCATCATGGCTGGCCTGATTCGCTTGGCGTCAAGCTGAAGAATGTAATGATATGGTTCATATAGATTCTGAGGAAAGACTTTGGGTAGCTTTCTCGTCATAAATTCCTCGAATAGTTCTTTGTATTGATTGAATTTCATTGAATGCGTAACTTTTGGTCAAAATTAGTCTTTTGTTTTTATCTTGATCTTGTATTTTGAGGGTATAATTTCACCTTTATTTTGCTAAATTTGCCAGATAATTATAAAGAAAGGAAATGATGGGACAAAAAAGAGTAGCA
>CANHJR010000141.1 GCA_947461165.1 Saprospirales bacterium
GTTAGGAATTTCTCTAGCCGAGATGATTCGTCAGGATAAAATTGCAATTATTTCGTGCACTGGCGCTAACCTCGAAGAGGATCTCATGAATTTGGTGGCACACTCCCATTATGAGCGCGTTCCAAACTATCGTGATTTAACACCAGAGCAAGAGTGGGAATTGCTAGAAAGGGGCCTCAACCGCGTAACGGACACCTGTATTCCTGAAGAGGAGGCATTCCGAAGACTACAAAAACATATTGTGGAGTTATGGAAAAAAGCAGATGTGGCAGGCGAGCGATATTTTCCGCATGAGTATATGTATCAAATGATCCTATCGGGTGTACTTGAACAATACTATGAGATTGATCCTAAAAACTCTTGGATGATAGCGGCTGCTCAAAAAAACATTCCAATCATCGTTCCAGGATGGGAAGATAGTACGATGGGTAATATTTTTGCTTCATACATTATTAAAAATGAAATGAAAGCATCTACCATGAAATCAGGGATTGAATATATGGTTTGGTTAGCGGATTGGTATAGAAAAAACTCCAGTGGCAAGGGCGTTGGCTTTTTTCAAATTGGAGGTGGCATAGCTGGAGATTTTCCTATTTGTGTAGTACCGATGATGTACCAAGACCTAGAATGGCATGACGTGCCTTTTTGGTCGTATTTCTGCCAAATTTCAGATTCAACGACTTCTTATGGCTCATATTCTGGGGCGGTACCAAATGAAAAAATAACTTGGGGTAAGCTAGATATCAAAACTCCCAAGTATATTGTAGAAAGTGACGCAACCATCGTCGCACCTCTGATTTTTGCGTATATTTTAGGTCAATAATTTTAGAAGCTAATTCAGAACAGAGTCATGCTGACCGATTCACTTGAATATTTAGAAAAAGATGCTTCTAAATGGGGTATTTTTAAGTTAGTTGAGAACAAGGATGATTTTCTGAGGATGGTTGTAGAAACCGTCGTTCAAAAATTTAGAATTGAATTTCCTACAACTAGAAATTTGTATGATGAACTAGCGAGTGCCCTATATCAAGAGAGAATTCGTGTCACAACGAGTCGATGGAAATCAGATGCGGAGGATGAAAAAGATTTTTGGAACAATGTCAAAGGCCAGATAATTAAGTTCCATAAGAAAGGGAAATGGGAAGCAACTGATAGGAAAGCTTTGGAGTCCATTCTGAAAAAAATTCTATATCGATATGCCTACGAAATGGTTGCTGGGTTTAATCCCACTGTCTTCAGGTTTGCCCAAAAGTTTTTGCCGAAAATCCTAATGGTTTTTCTTCATTATCGCTTTCTCAACCCACTAAAGATATTCAATACAAGCCATCGCGGTTATTTTTCACGATTTAAAATAACGGGACCATTTGACCTCATACGAAATCTTGCCAAGGAATGTACCGTCATCGTCGTTCCTACTCATTTTTCGAATACAGATAGTCCTATCGTCGGTTGGGCATTGCACTCCATTGGATTAGAACCGGTTACTTATGGTGCTGGTAGCAATTTATTCGGGACACAGCCTGTTTCATTTTTCATGAATAATCTTGGAGCATATAAACTGGATCGAAGACGCAAGAACAGAATTTACACAGAAATCCTCAAAACCTATTCGCAAACCGCGATAGAATACGATACACCGAGCTTGTTTTTCCCTGGTGGTACACGATCGAGATCAGGGAGTATTGAGAACAAATTAAAATTAGGATTATTAAGCACTGCTATCGAAGCTCAACAGGAAAACTTCATCCATAATCGAAAAAAAATAGTCATATTACCACTAGTTATAAACTATCAATATAATGTGGAAGCCTCTAGTCTAGTAATTCAGCATTTGAAAGAAATTGGAAAGGAAAAATATGTGGCTGACAATTTTGAATATAGTACAACATATAAGGTTTGGCGATTTATAAAACAACTATTCAAAGTGAGGTCTGAGCTCATCATTTCTTTTGGAAAACCACTAGATGTTATCGGCAATGAGGTCAATGAAAATGGTCAAAGCATATCAAAACAAGGACAAATTATCAATATCAAAGGTTATTTTGAAATAGAAAACAAAATCATAAAAGACGATCAAAGAAATTTTGAGTATACCAAGATATTAGGTGATAAAATTTTGAACTCATTTTATACTTACAATACCGTTATGAGTGCTCCCTTGGTGGCTTTTGTTTATTTTAGAATGCTTCAAAAAAGACATAAGAATCTCAGCCTTTTTGAGCAAATTCTACTGCCACGAGAAGATCGAATCGTCCATAAAGAATATATGATCAACGCTATGGAGGTGATACAAAACAAGCTAATGAATCTGCAAACGGAAAAGAAAATTCAGCTTTCCAAAGCTGTTGCCACGATGAATGCTTCCAAACTATTGGAAGATGGAATTCAAAATCTCAATTTATTCAATTCAAAAAATATAGTTTATCAAGATTCAGACAAAAATTACAACTCTCAGGATCTCAGGCTTGCTTTTTTCTATCATAATCGACTAAAAGGATACGGACTTGAAAAATCAATATAATATCAAGAAACCTGTTGGGATTCTTGGCGTAGGGAGCTTCGGTACAGTATTAGCCAATATCATTGCTGAAAAGCATTCTGTAATACTATATGCAAGAAAAAAAGAGACAATAGACAATATTAACATAAATAAGATACACAGACAAATATCTATTCACCAAAACATTAAAGCTTCCAACGATATTTCAGAAATCACAGCCAACTGCGATGTGATCTTCCCTGTTATTCCGTCTTATGCTTTTCGGGAGGTCATTCGTCAATTCTCACCTTATTTGACTGCCAATCATATTCTAATTCACGGTACCAAAGGCTTTGACGTCAAAGCAGATTTATCCAAAAGCCTCAATCAAATTCTTCCTCGCGATATTTTCACGATGTCAGAGGTCATAGTAGATGAAACGGCGGTACATCGTGTTGGTTGTATTTCTGGCCCAAATCTAGCCAAAGAAATTGCACAAAAACAACCAGCTGGAACCGTTTTAGCTAGCAAATTTCAAGAAGTGATCGACATCGGACGTCAAATATTGGAGAACGATCGATTTCAAGTCTATGGCTCCTCCGATATCAAGGGTATTGAATTAGCTGGAATCTTCAAGAACTATATGGCAATTGCAGCAGGAGCTAGTGTTGCATTAGGCTATGGTGAAAATGTAAAAGCGCTTCTTATTACAAAAGGAATTTCTGAGATGATCACTTTAGGCACCAGTCTAGGTGTAAACCCAAAAGCATTTCTTGGATTGGCTGGAATAGGCGACCTTGTGGCGACATGTAGCAGTCCATTGAGTAGAAATTTTACTGTTGGTCATAGACTAGCAATGGGTGAAACGCTGGAACAAATTCAAGCGACAATGACAGAAGCAGCGGAAGGTATCAATACCGTCAAGGTGATCAAAAATCTATCGGATACCCTCAAAATCACAACACCTTTGGTACAAATAATTTACAAAGTCATGTATGAAGGTTATTCCTTAGATCAAGGAATCAAATTATTAATGCGCTTAAACGTAGGCAAAGACGTTGAATTTTATTAACCTTTACTTCTATAAATCTGAAGCATTCATCTTGTAAGGCTTAACTTTACAAGTATTTTTTAGTATTAGCATTCGTTTGAAACCAATATTCTTACTTAGTTTCATTTTTCTATTTGACCAGAAACAGTTTGGCCAGAGTAATACATTCATAGCAATCAATGGTAATGGAACGCTGAGTCAGATTTTAAAAACAACAAACAATTGTGTTGTCACCAATCTCACCTTCTGCAACAACTTCAAAAACCCAATAACAAACACGGCCAATAGGCCGCTATCCATCGCTTTAAAAGGCGATACTATTTATGTTGTAGATAATCAAGGATACTTGTACTCCAACACCTTAGGATCATCAGGTACGGTAGGCAATTGTGTCTTATTAGGTCAATTTTTAGGGAAAAGTTCTTCATACTATGGTATGACTGTTGGGCCTGCTGGCGTGATCTATGTAGCATCAGGAAGTGATATTGAGACCTACAATTCAAATACTCAAATGTTTAACAGATTAGGATCCATTCCGACTAGATATAGTGTCGCAGGAGATCTTTTGATTTGGGAAGGCGATTTGTATGAAGTAGTCAAGGATAATGGCCCGGGAAACAATGCGGATGCGCTATTAAAAATAGATCTTTCAAACCCTAGTCTCAGCTCAGTGTACCTTCGATTTAATTCGGGTTTAAATATATTTGGAATTGCTAGTATAACAGTACCTTGTTTTTCAAATCGCGTGTTTGCTTTGAGTTCAAATAGCGCTGTTTATGAACTGGACATGCTCATCCGAACAATGAATACAACTATAAGCTGTTCGACAGGACTAA